>NZ_JAFCXE010000021.1:0-127739 GCF_049897905.1 Pararhizobium sp. PWRC1-1
GCACGTTCAGACCCGCAAGGACGGGCGTGTCCTATTCAGATATTCGGGGGGCGATGCAGCGGCACGAGTTCGCCGACGACACGATTGTCGTCGATGAATTCGCGGATAGAAGCCGTCACCACGGGAGCGCCGCCCACTTCGGGGGTGGCAATAATCGCAAAACTCACGCAGAAGTCTTTACAGCACTCCTGCTTTGCAATTTTCTCCATGTCATCCGGGGAGGCGCTCTCGTCTCCATGGACGTGGTCGCCGTTTGTCATGTCGTGGTGGTCGTGAGATTGGACGGTCGTGGATGTGGCTATCGATCCATGCATTGCCGCCGTAGCAGCAGGCAATGAATATCCAGCCAGTGATGCGATGATCACCAACCGAAGCAGAACCAGCATTTTTGCTAATGTGATTCGATACATACCCATGCCCGAGGACTACCATCAGCCCGGAAGTTGACAATTGCGAGCTTCATCTAGCCGATGATTCGCGTCGTTTATGTGGCGCTGCACAAGGAACCATCCCACCGATGGACCGTGAAGAAACCTTGTAGAGCTTCCAACGATGGCAAGGTCAACAGGTTCTAAAGGGGGAGTTCGGAATTTATGGGAGATATGCGGGTTACATTCGGTGAGTGGCTTAACGGCCTATATCGGGCCTTTCCTGGTCGCTTTCGGCGCAGCGACCATATTGCCCTTCCAATCTGAGCCGTGCTCGTTGGGCTCCTCGTTTCGGGCAAATTCTCCGTGTCCGGCCTCATCCTCGTCGCAAGTGTCGGGAACATTCTTGGGGCAGTGTGCAACTGGGTTCTCGGCCGGTTCATTGATGGCTTTCAGGACAGGGCTTGGTTTCCGGTGAAGGAGCCCTCGCTGGAAAGAGCTAGTGGTTGGTATCGGCGGTATGGGCGATGGTCCTTGCTGTTGTGATGGATGCCACTGTTCGAGGATTCGCTGACGGTTGTAGCCGGATTGTTGCGAGAGCCCCTGTGGTCCTTCGTAATCCTCGTGACGGTGGCAAAGACTGGCCGTTACCTCATACTCGCGGCGGCAACGCTGGGCACAATGGCAGTCCTCGGGTTCGAAGTTTCGATGACCAACGGGGAGGGAACATTCTTCGGAAAGGCGCGTTTGCAGGCGAAGGGAATTGCGCGTCCATGCCCGTTCTAAGAATCCTTTACCGCTTGGCCCGCATTGTGGCCCTGTGCGTCATGATGGTGAACCTCCACGGCACGGCGGCGGCTGGGCAATTCAACGCCAATCACAATTGCCCGTCCGTCTCGGAGTCTGGCCATCGCGCTCCAACATCCGTTCATCATGCGGGTTGCTGCTCCAATTTGCACTGCTGCCCCATACTGGCAGAGCCGCCGTGTGCAGATACGCATGCAGTCGTCGCCGGACCGGTTACGCCAATCCTGAACGAACTTAGTCCGTTCCTGCTCGTGCGTGCATTCCATCCCCCTCCAAAGCTCCCTGGCTGATTTGCCGAATTCAAATATGTGAATCCAATCAGGAGAATAGAGATGAAAACCCTCGTAAAATATTCGCTCGCTGCAGCAGGCGCTCTTTCAATACTCGCCATTATGCCAGCCACCTCTTTCGCGGAGATGGCCTATCCGGAAAAGTGCAAGTCCGGGATGGACATGTCGAAGATGGACATGATGTCCGGTGACATGGGCATGGCCGACATGATGACCGACTATCAGAAGGCATCAATGGAAGGCATGAAGTCGATGCACATGAACATGATGCAGGGCATGATGAAGAAGGACGCCGACGTTGCTTTCGTTTGCGGGATGATCGCCCATCACATGGGTGCCATCAGCATGTCCGAGGTCGAGCTGAAATATGGTGACAATGAATGGGCCAAAAAGACGGCCCAAAAGATCATCGACGCACAGACCAAAGAAATCGCCGAGATGACTGAGTGGCTCGACAAGGAAGCGAAGTAGGAAGGGAGCAGGAGCATGCATCACCTTTCAGACGAAATGAAAGCCTGCGTCGACAATTGTCTCGCCTGCTATCGCGAGTGCTTATCGATGGCCATGGGGCACTGCCTGGAAATGGGCGGCGAACATACCGAGCCGAAGCATTTCAGGCTCATGATGGCCTGCGCGGAAATCTGCCGAACTTCGGCTCATTTCATGCTCGTTGGTTCAGAGCATCACAAGCATGTCTGCCGAGAGTGCGCCGAAATATGCGCTCAGTGCGCCGAGGATTGTGAGCGTGTCGGGGACATGGAGTCGTGTGTAGCGGCTTGCCGTCGCTGTGCGGAGAGCTGCACAAAAATGGCGGCTTGAAAAGATGGTGGAGAGCACGGATGAGAGTGCTCTCCACCATCACCCTGTGTCATCAGGCGTTGTTAGCCTTTGCCCCTTCCAACCAGTAGGCGATCAAAGTCGCGGCCCAAAGGGCGAAGAGACCAAGTAGTGCTCACCTGAAGTCGGAGTTGAACGCGAAAAGACGGCTGTCATCGTCCCAATCGAAGCTGCGCCACCGTAAAGACTTACCCAATCTCAAGCGCTGCCCGAGAGCTGACAGGTCGGCGTCGGTCAACTCCATATAACGCACGTCCTCCGGCAGCATGGGCGGCGAAATAGAACAAAATAAATGGCTTATCCCGTTCGCACAGGTGTTAACAACATCTACCATTGGAGGATGACGCATCTCCCCCGCTTCAGTATTGAAGTGGGATGAGCGAGAGCCTGTTTCCGACGCGGCGAATGCCACAATCTACGCCGAACGTCAGGACGGCCGGAGTGCGAGCGGAAGTCCATCGGGTCCGGCGGATCGCTCACCGATGCCCCATTGCGGCCGCTCATTAGCGGTCGCGGCATGATCGAATTGGGCGGAACTTTGCCGTACGCCTCCATAGGACGGGCAAGCCATTTCCAAAAAGTTGATTTGACAACCATTATGATCGCGCCCAGGTTGATTTAGTAATCCGTAAGATGCAGCCTAACAAATTGGCTAGGGAGGAAACAATGGAAGCCGTCAATCGTAGAACCGCGCTCGCACTCGGTCTTTCAACGGCCGCAACGCCACTGATCGCCTGGGCGACGCCAGCAGCCGCCCAGACTTACGGCCCGGATGAGGGTGAGGAGCTAGGTCCCGGTGTCAGAGTTGTTGCGCTTGGTGAGCGGGCTTCGGTCATACCGGCCTATAAAATGGTCAAGTTGCGGGATGTTGTTATCCAACCCGGTTCGAAGACACCGGACAATGTGATGATGAACGACATGCTCTGCCACATGACTGAGGGAGAACTTTCGGTAGTTCAGAACGAGAAAAAGTTTACCGTCAAGAAGGGTGATGTTTGGACCTGCGCTAAAACCGATACGACGGAAGGCACCCAGAATACGAGCAGTGCGGTCGCGATCATGCGGGTCATCGATTTGATGACCTCATGAGGCGACGCGCGAAGTGCCGCAACGGCGGCTCTAAGAGGGAAGCCGGAGACGTCGTTGCCGCAATGTGGGCGATCTATATGCAGGAATGTCCACTTTTGGCACCACCTGCAGGTTCGGAAGGTGAGACGTAGGAAGAAAACCAGCGTCTTATCCTCAAAGCAGGCGGCTATCGTTAACACGCCCATCGCCAACGCGGCTGCGCTAGGTCAATCCGGACCGAGTTTCGCCGAAAATGCTGCCAAGGCAGCCGCGCCATCCGGTTAACGCACCATCTTGCGCAGATTGCACCTAGCAAGGTCCCAGCGATCCGGCCAACCACGGAAGTTGGATAGTTGTAATCGATACACACGTGGAGACGGCAGAGACGCCCGCTATCCTCTATTTGGAAGCGCATCCGGTAACTCCGATAGGCGCGGCTCTACTACCGTTTCCCATGCTTTTAGAAACGGTGCTTGCCGCTGAATGACAACTTCCTCCACATGCAGGTTCAAACCAGCTACTTTTCCGGTCATCTTGATTACGGAACCGACACTTCGACCGCAAGCTTCGTCAAAATCATATGCCATGCTCCCCCACACCATCATTGCCGACGATCTCTCCATGTGTGTGCCGGGGCTTGCCTGGTCGTCCATGTAGTCAAATAGCCGCTCTGCCGACGTCGCCACCTCCACATCTGCCTGTGCGGAGTGTGCGTAGATCAACGTGTTTCATCCTTACCTTCGCGGTCCTCGCTGTGCGCGGTGTGGCCGTGACCACCGTGGCCATGGAATAGATGCAGGACGGGGCAAGCTAACAGGAGAATGTAGGGCGCAAGACCAAAGGCATGCGCCCAGTGCTCGCGCAGAAGGAAAAAGGCGAAGATAACCCCGAGCGACGCAGCAAGCAGCGTCCATTTTCGATCCCATCTCATATCCGCACGCTCCTCAATCTCAGGGCATTGCCAATCACGCTTACCGACGAAAGCGCCATGGCGGCCGCTGCGATGATCGGCGACAGCAAAAGTCCGAACGAGGGGTAGAGCACTCCGGCGGCAATGGGTACACCAGCCGCGTTATATGGAAGGCGATGAACAGGTTCTGCCGGATGTTGTTCATTGTCGCATGACTCAGTTGGCGAGCCCGCACAATCCCTAGCAGATCGCCTTTGAGCAGAGTGACGCCTGCGCTCTCAATCGCGACATCCGTGCCGGTTCCCATAGCAATTCCGACATCTGCAGCAGCCAGGCAGGGGCGTCGTTCACCCCATCTCCGGCCATGGCGACGATCCGGCCTTCTTCCCGCAAACGCTTGACGATCTTGCTCTTGTCTTCCGGCAGGATTTCGGCCTCGACCTCGGTGATCCCGAGCTTGCGTGCGACCGCGTCGGCCGTCGTCTTGTTATCGCCCGTTAGCATGACGACCCGGACCCCTGCCTTCAGCAAAGCTTGAACTGCATCTGGCGTCGTCGTTTTGATTGGGTCGGAGATCGCCAAAAGGCCTCCAACGCGGCCGTCTATTGCGATGAAAATTACAGTCGCGCCTTCACCTCTCATCGCTTCCGCCTGGCTCGTAAGAGCCGAGACATCGATATGAGCTTCCTCCATGATGCGGTGGCTGCCTATGATGAGCATACGTCCGTCGACACTTCCCGTGACCCCTTTGCCAACCGGGCTATCGAAATCTACCGCGACGCCGAGAACCAACTGCCGTTCCGTTGCCGCGTTGACTATGGCAGTTGCCAGTGGATGCTCGCTCGCTCGTTCCAGTGTCGCCGCCAGTCGCAGCAGTTCGGATTCTGTGAACCCATTTATCGCGGCCATCGACGTTACCTTGGGTTTACCCTCGGTCAGTGTTCCGGTCTTGTCGACGACCAACGTGTCGATTTTCTCGAAACGCTCCAAGGCTTCGGCATTCTTGATCAGGACACCAAGTCCCGCACCCCGGCCGACGCCAACCATGATCGACATTGGGGTCGCAAGGCTCAACGCGCAGGGGCAGGCGATGATTAGCACCGCGACTGCGGCTACAAGACCGTGGGCAAAGCGCGGTTGCGGTCCCCATATCATCCACGCTACGAATGCCACGATTGCAATCCCGATCACCACAGGGACGAACCAACCCGACCAACCGCGTTGGTTGCTTGTGGCATTGTCGGCGGTGGGTGTTGCCGGGCCTGCTGCTCTGATTGCCTGGAACGTTGGCGAGGACAAAAACTAGCTCTCGGCCACGGGGCGGGCGGTATCGAACGGCCCCGCAATTTTTCTTGAATGAGACGCCGACGCCCGTGCCGGAGGTTCGATTCACCGACGGCGGAGAAGCTCCCTCGGACGATTAGATCGATTTCAACTGAACGCGCTTCTCGAGTTTTTCGGCATCTTCCTTCCGTTCGCTGTAGCGGTCGGTGAGGTACGACGACGCGTCACGCGTCAGGAGGGTGAACTTCGCCAACTCCTCACAGACATCAACCACCCGGTCGTAATAGGGCGACGGCTTCATACGGCCGTTGGTGTCGAACTCCTGGAAGGCCTTCGCTACGGAAGACTGGTTCGGGATGGTGATCATCCGCATCCAGCGCCCGAGGATTCGGAGCTGGTTGATGGCATTGAAGGACTGCGATCCACCGGAGACCTCCATGACCGCCAGCGTCTTACCCTGCGTCGGGCGCACCGATCCGACGGCAAGCGGGATCCAATCGATCTGGGCTTTCATGATGCCGGTCATCGCACCGTGCCGCTCGGGACTGACCCAGACCTGGCCTTCGGACCACTCCGACAATGATCGCAGTTCCTGCACTTTCGGATGTGAGACCGGGGCGGCATCGGGAAGAGGCAGCCCCTCCGGGTTATAGATCCGGACTTCGCATCCGAAGTGCTCAAGAAGGCGACCAGCCTCTTGCGCGAGCAGACGGCTGTACGAGACCTCCCTGAGGGAACCATACAGAATGAGAATCCGCGGCTTATGGGTTGAGAAAGGCGGTCTCAGTGCGTCGACATCCGGCTGGAGGAGGTGTTCGACATGGGCGGCGGGAAGTTTGGTCAAGAAAAGCTCCGTACATAGTTTGGGATCGGTATGGCGTGGGTTTACGTGGTCGAAATAGATGCCTTCGAGAACGCGGCGCAGATGTTAGGGTGTCCCGAGCAGCAGTCCTTCACAAGGAATTCAACAAGCGAGCCCAGCGCGTCAAAACGGGCGCTATAGAACATGGACCGGCTGCTTCGGCGGACCGCAATCAGGCCAGAGCGCTCAAGCTCCTTTAAATGAAAGCTGATGTTGGACGGGGAGACACTTGCCATGTCTGCTATTTCTCCGGCCGCCATTCCTTCAGGTCCAGCTACTACAAGCGCGCGCAGGACATTCAGACGCGTTTGCTGGGAAAGCGCCGCGAAGGCTAAAAGGGCCTGTTGCTCATTCATGTTTCAATATTTCTATCATTATCGACATATATAGTCGTCGGGTCATCGGGGGACAAGAGGGCACACAACATTGCATCGAGCACCGCTGTCCGACAACGTGGAGCGTTAACGAGGAAAATCAACTGCTGCCGTTACTACGACTGGGGCAGTGCCTGCAATTCGCATCTCCACTCGCCAAAGCCTGCCGTTTGGCTTCCGGCCTCAAAACAGTCAGCAAGCTCAGCGCGGTCTTTATCCCTGCTTTTTCCGAAATCGCTTGACGCGTTCATGCGTGCCGCAGGTGGCTTCGGAACACCAGAGACGTCGTCCACTCCTTGACGTATCGAAAAATAACCAGCCGCAATTGTCACCTTTGCATTCCCGGATCAGCCGACGATCACTGCGGGAAGTTATCAACTCCGCCGCCCCTATGGCAAACAGCCCAACCAGATCAACCAGGTCCGTGATTGGCATCAGCCACCGAAAACCATTATCAGTTTCAGATAAAATCTCTCGTGACCGAGCCCGTCTTGCGAGGTTATGGACGGCGTCGAACGCTTCACCCGGGTATGGCTGCTCAGCGTCTTCCGAAAGGAAAATCGCGTAGATCGCCTCCCGCAGGCGAACCGCTTCTTTGAATGCGGCTGCAGCCGCGCGAGGATGCACTGGGGCTAGCGCACCAAGTTCATGGACTTGGTGCTTGTCTACGAGGCCAACCCGTTCCGCCAGGTCGATGATATCATCATACGATCGCAGAAAGTCAGGTCCCCATCGCCCTCGCCGGCTGTCGACCGTGTTGGCAAAGTCGAGGGCAGGATGTCCACCGCTGAGCGTCATATCGGATGTAGCGATTGCCATGTCACCTTCGGAACAAGTTGGTTGCTGCCAAGTTTGTAACGGTAATAAATCATATAAACCGTTACAGAATAGGTTAAGCTCCGGCGAACGATCGTCAAACATACGCTGCGAATGCTTCAGGAGCTCTCGATCGTTCCTTTATGCGAGGGTGTCGAAACAGCGGGTGAGCTTCAGGTATTGCGTGACCTGGGTGTCTCACTTGTTCAGGGTTACGTCTTGGCTAAGCCAATGTTAGAGGGCCTGGCTGAGGTGACTGCAGTTGCACACCTGCTTGCCGCTGCCTAAGAGACAAGCCGATCCGTTCCGCTGAAATGCAATCCTGAATTCGGTAAAAAAACGAACTCTCGTGCCTGCCATTCGTCGAGGCGTGTGGCTAGCGTTACCACGTTAGCAACGGAGGCCCCTTCGACTGAGCACGTCTACAAGAAAACGGAATTCGTTGGCAGTTCGAAAACATCGATCGACGATGCCCTCCAAACGCGATCGGTAAGGCTTCGGAGACTATCAAGAACATCGACTGGTTGGGCGGCTGCCCCCCGGAACCGAAGTTGCATGCGCGAATTCTCGAACCGTGGCTTCGCCACCGCTATTCTCGGTTCTCCGATATGCTCATACATGTGAGAGGGCGCGCTCCGGCGCGACAGCCAATCCATGCTGTTGTAGTTCCCCGCGGGCGGCCAGATCGGATCCGCAAACAGGCGGAGACAGACTGGTTCGATGATTGCTAAAACAGCGTTAACTTATTCTTAACGATCGTGTCCCAGGACGTGGTGTAGCTTAGACGACCACGGCACATCCCAGAGGGTCGGATGAGTATCAGCGCGCCACTGCCGGCAAGCTGATGAGAGGATCATCGCTCATTTGTCCGATGGTTTCCAGCGTCATGTATCGAGCCCGTTGAACGGCCCACTCGTCGTTCTGTTCGAGCAGCAACGCGCCGACGAGCCGGGTAATGGCCTCATCATTGGGAAAGATGCCCACCACTTCGGTGCGTCGCTTGATCTCTCCGTTGAGGCGCTCGATGGGATTGGTGCTATGAAGCTTGGCCCAATGCTGCTTTGGAAAGGTCATGTAAGCCAGCACATCGCTTTCGGCCTCATCCATCAAACTGGCCAGTTTCGGCACCTTCGGCCTGATCTGATCAGCGACGCTGCGCCACTGTGTGCTGGCGGCCTCAGGCGTCTCCTGAGCAAACGCTGTGGCGATGAAAGCGGAAACGACGCGTCTGCCGCTCTTTCCGGCATGCGCCAAAGCATTCCTCATGAAGTGAACTCGGCAACGTTGCCAGGTCGCATTCAGCACCTTGCTAACGGCCGTCTTGATGCTCTCATGGGCATCGGAGACGACGAGCTTCACACCTCTCAAACCCCGGCGCGTCAGCTTGCGCAGGAACTCCGTCCAGATCGGCTCGGCCTCGGATGTGCCGATCTCCAACCCAAGCACCTCCCGGCGTCCATCGGCATTGACGCCGACAGCGATGATGGCTGCGACAGAAACGATGCGACCGCCGCGTCTCACCTTCAGGTAAGTGGCATCGATCCAGATGTACGGCCATTCGCCTTCGATGGGTCGGTCGAGGAAGGCTTTGACCTTGACGTCGATCTCCTCACAAAGTCTTGAGACCTGGCTCTTGGAGATGCCCGACATGCCCATCGCCTTCACCAGGTCATCGACGGAACGCGTCGAGATGCCCTGAATGTAGGCTTCCTGGATGACGGCAGTCAGAGCCTTTTCGGCCATGCGACGGGGCTCAAGGAAGCTTGGGAAATAGCTGCCTGTCCGCAGCTTGGGGATACGTAGCTCCACCGTTCCGGCTCGCGTTTCCCAATCTCTATCGCGATAGCCGTTGCGCTGGGCGATACGAAGCGCACTCTTCTCGCCATAGCCTGCACCAGTCGCAGCGCCAACTTCCAGTGCCATCAGCTTCTCGGCCGCAAAGCCGATCATATCGCGCAGCAAATCTGCATCTGCGCTCTTCTCAACAAGCGAACGCAGGTTCATCATATCGTCGGTCATCGGTGGTGTCCTTCAGGTTGGTTCTAAGCAACCCGACCCTACCGGAAATCACCGATGGCTATGAAATCCAGCTACACCACTCGCTGGGACACGATCTTCTTAACGGTGCGAGGCCATTCTGAAGTAGATTCGAGGCAGTGTCACACATCGGGTCAAAGCAGTGCAGTATAGTGCAGCGTACCCACAAACACGAAGCAATGCATGTTATTTCTCAGAATTGAGACCCACTGACCCTCTCAGTGGGTCTCTTTCGTTTGATCGATCTATGGGACCAGTGTAGCGGGTCGACACTCGCACTGTACGGAACGATGTTGCGCTGCAACAGAATATTTTGGAATGTGTTTCTTACAAATCGCCGCAAATGTCATACTTTTGAAAATGTGTTCTACGTTATTGTGTTATCCAATTGACAAACCCGACGTGTAATATACGTTCAAACCTGCCGGTCTGACCCGAGATGAAGAGGAGAGTGCCTTGAATATTTTCACAAGTATCTTGTCTCTCATTTCCATCCGAAAAGTGCATGGTTGTCGCGATCGAATGTGACGTAAACCGCGTCCGCTCGCATCGATTATCAATCAGCTTTCCGCCTCGATCGGAGAATCCAGTGATGAAACAGGTCGTCGAGTACCAAGGTATCCCGGTTGGCGTTCTCATCTCGCGTGACGGCAGCCTCGCCTTTATGGCAGTGAAATACGATGTCATCGAGCTTGATGGCCGAAGCTTTTCGTCGGCAACCGAAGCGCGTGAAGCCGTTAAAGCCCATGTGACACAACGCGTCGACCTTGCAGCCTAGGGCTGGCTTTTCGTCGGAGCGCGAGCTTTCGCTTTGGCCGGGGAACGAATGCTCCTTCCGGCGGCATCACCGATTACGGTTTTGGCCAACGACTTGCTTGAGATCTTCAGTCACCGGCACCACCGATGATGCCGCGGTAACTGCGGCATCACAATTCAGCGGTTGGTCTCGAACCAATTGATCAAATGGCAACCGCGCTTGAAAGGATAGAAGCCGGACAGGTGCGCGAATTGCTCTTCGTGGGCATGGTTGGAACGTCTGCCGTGCTGGCTACTACCTGTTGCGCGAAAAATAGAGGCGCCTTCAAGAAGGTTCCTGGCGGCATTTACCCGTGCGCTTTCGACGAACTCGTGCGGCGTAGTCCCTGTGGTCTGCCCGAAGTGCCTCGCAAAATTGCGAGTGCTCATACCCACGAGCGTGGCGAGTGATTGAAGCGTATGGCGTTCCCCGATGTTATGAATGACATGATGTTGAATTCTCGCGACGGTGAGTCCGGATCGCTAGGTGCTGTAAGATAAGGACTGAACTAGGACTTCCCTCCTTGACGTTGGGCAACCACAACTAAGCGCTTGGCGACCAAGAGGGCCATGTCGCCTCCGTGCGCTTCGATCAGTGACAGCGCCAGGTCATGCCCGCAGTTATCCCTGCGGATGTGACGAGGCGGCCATCGCGGACATAGATCGCATCCGGTTCGATTTGCGCCGCCGGAAACTTTGCTGCCAGCAGATCTGCATTTTGCCAATGGGTCGTGGCGCGTCGCCACAGCGGTTCGTATATCTTCAAGGCGACCGATCATCAGCAAACGCAAGCTGTTAGCGTCGCGTCGTGGGCGGCCGTGCCGCCGCTTGCTTCGATCTGCCACCAAATGGGCCAACGCGCGGCTTGAGCCGACCGAAGTGCTGGTGCGCTTTCGCCACTGCGTCGAACACTGCCCGCCAATCTGTGACGTCGAGCAAAATAGATAGGACGGCGTCTCCGAACTGCTCCGCCCTCGGGGCGAGCGCAGCCATGTTTCTCGCAGTCGACGCAACCTTGTCCCCGCGTTCGAGTGCCGCCTTGGCCCAGGGATGGCCGAAGCCCCTGGACGCGGCTGTGATGAACTATGTCTTTGTGGGGGGTCGTCATGCTGATTCCTGTCAGATGTCTGATGACTGTTCATCATGGGCGGCCCAGCGAGGACCGACTTAGTTTCGCTGGTGCTATCCGGGAACTGCGCGAGCAGCGTTTCGGCTTTCGATGTGATTGCTGCACCAATAACAGCCAGCTGCGACCTCACTAACGATTTTGGATCGCCCGGCTGGCCGGATTTAATGCAGCCGTGCGATGATCATGGGTTACCAACTGTGTTCCGAAGGCCGAATTTTATGCAGACCGAGCTACGGGAACTCCAAACAGATTCTTATACTCCGCTTCGGGCACGCCGTAGCTGCCACGCGCGATTTGCTGCAGCTGAGCCATGGTCAGAACGCGGATATTCCCACCGGTTGCTTTGACGGCATGCACGCCCTCCAGCACGTTTATATGATCGGTTACGCCGGAACGGCGAACGCCCAGCATTAGCGCGAGAAACTCGTGGGTGAGCGGGAGGTCATCGCGTCAACACGGTCATGGCACATCAATATCCAGCGTGGCGAATCGCTCGTGCATCCGGTACTGAGCGTTGGGCTGAATAGACCGCCTGGGTTCCACAGGTGTGGACATAACGCAGGAAATAATCCCGCACGCCATGATCGTTTATCGCCTGCAGGAACGTTTCGACAGGAACGAGGATGCCTTCCCCTGCCACCGGCATGAAGGTTTCTGTCGCTGCGCGATCAACCGTCATGACGACTGGACATCCAGTGACACCCTCAGCCCAACATGACGGACTTCGGCGCATTGAGAAAGACTCTTCAGGTAATCCAAGAACGCCGAAAGGCGCGCGCTGGGCAGACGCTGGAACGTTAACTTAATGACGAGGAGAAAAGAAACGTTAACCGTGTCCATTCCCTCAGACTTAACCCAGATCGCCTAGGTTTCCGGCCAGTGAAAAGGCAGATGCGCATGTTTAAGCAGTCACAATGGTTCTTGAAATGGGTACTTCCGGCAAGCGTGTCGGCCTTGGTCGGAGCGATCCTTCTCGGCACCCTCTACTGGGCTGCCGCCAGAACTGACGAGGTTGCCGCGGAGCGGCAGAAGGATCTCGTCGCCCTGATCGTTTCAAAAATTCAGTCTTCGGTCGCTCATGATCAAGAGAGCGCCACCGTGTGGGACGACGCGGTCACCAAGGCGAAGGAGCGTGATCACGATTGGCTTGACGTAAACCTTGGCCAATGGATGAACACCTACTTCGGCCATGATGCCGCGGTCGTGCTTTCGGCAGATGGGCTGCCGATCTACCGGTTTATCGCAAAGTCAGCCGGTTCGGCCTCACCAGAGGAACTTCACCTGGCCTATAGTCCGCTAGCCAAACGGCTGCGTGAACGGCTTGTCGCTGGAGACCAGGAAGGCATGTCGGACAGGGTCCTCTCAATCGGCGAGAGTGATCTGACATATGTTGGAGAACGACCCGCGGTGGTCAGTGTCAAACCTATTACGTCTGACACGGGCGAGATCGAGCAGCAGGCGGGCGAGGAGAGCCTGCATGTCGCGGTACGGTTTTTGGATCGAGACTTCCCAACCGAACTAGGTAACGAATACCAGTTCGCGGAGATGCAGTTCACGACTACGATGCCCCCCGACAAGCGCCACTCGCAAATCGCTCTCACCTCGAAATCCGGTCTGGTGATGGGGTATTTCAATTGGCATCCTTTTGAGCCGGGAACGAGCGTGTTGCACGCGACGCTTCCTGTCGTCGGCCTTTCCGTCCTTGGGATATTCATTGCCGCCAGCCTTGCCGGCCGTGCAATCTGGAGACGCTCGGTCAAGCTCAATTCTAATCGCCAGGAGCTTCAACATCTGGCGCTGCGTGACCCGTTGACGGGCTTGGCAAACAGGGCACATTTCAAAAGTGAGCTGGCGGCACGTCTGCAACAAGTACTGCCTCATGATTGCTGCAGCGTGCTCTATATTGATCTAGACCGGTTCAAGGCGGTCAACGATACCTATGGACATCCAACAGGTGACAGACTGCTTTCTCTCGCTGCAGAGCGAATGAGGGAAATTCTCCCCGACGCTCTAATTGGGCGGATCGGGGGCGACGAGTTCACAGCCTTGCTCGAGAGGATCGAAGCCGACGAAGTCGTTACGATCGCACAAAGGATCGTGGTGTGCCTGCGTGAGCCGTTTGAGATCGGAGGGATATATGTTTCGATTGGAGCGAGCGTCGGTGTAGCGATTGCGACAGGTACGAACGCCAATGCCGATGAACTGACAAGGCAGGCTGACATTGCGCTTTATCATGCGAAGGCCGCAGGGCGGAATGCGTATGCGGTGTTTGGCGATCATATGGACGAACTTCTCCGCACCCGCCGAAAACTGGAGCGTGACCTTCGCGCGGCGTTGGCAGCGGGGACGCAGATTGAGGTTGTTTACCAGCCGGTTTACTTCGCCGACAGCTCGGGACCATGCTCAGTCGAGGCACTGGCGCGGTGGAAACACCCAGAGTTAGGACCTGTTGGTCCCGATGTGTTCATTCCGCTCGCAGAAGAAATAGGCGTCATCCACAAGATCGGCTCCTTCGTACTCGAAGACGCGTGTAGCCTGATAGCCGAGTTGCCTTCGATAAGTGTCGCTGTGAATGCCTCCGCCGCGGAACTTGCTTCTCCCGGCTACCCACTTCGCGTTCTTTCTACGCTGGCCAAGTGGGCGGTCGAACCCGCTCGACTGGAAATCGAGATCACGGAAAGCCTGGCAATCAGTGCGGAAGAGGAAACCGAGCGTAACATCCTTATGCTTCGAACGGCGGGCGTGCGGTTTGCAATCGACGACTTCGGCACCGGATATTCTTCATTCTCACGGGTGCAGAACGTCACCGTGGATAGGCTCAAGATCGACAAGTCGTTCATCGGAAGGATTCGAGAGGGCCAAAACAGCGCTGTTGTTGAAGCAATCATCAACATGGCACGGGCGCAAGGGCTACAGACAACGGCCGAAGGGGTCGAAACCAACGAGCAGAGAGATGCTTTGAAGTCGCTGGGCTGTGACAACATCCAGGGGTTCCTGATGTCGCGCCCAATAGCACGAGGAGAGGTCATGGCGCTTCTGCATGCAGGCCACAAGAGCGAGAACGCTTAATGCGCCGACTGGTCTCAGCATCATCGAACGCGGTTTTGAACCCGGCCAGCATGGCCCAGCAACTGCTTGTACTAGCTGTGCCCTGATCCGGCCACGAGCATCTTCGAGAACATCTCGCATCTTGCACGTAATACGCGGACCGACGTCGATCCGATTTCGGCGACGCTCTCGCTCTCAGCCTGTTCACGTCGGCTCGGAGGGCCGCCAGCTCTTCATCCGTTGACACACTTGATGCGTTCTCCGTTTGCTCGGGCACGCTCGCAAGCGCAATATCGACCAAGGGAGCATCAGTTGCGGACACCTGATCGGCGGAGAGCGGTGCTGCATTGCCGGTTGGGATGGACGTGATGGTGGACGAGACGGGATCAGAGGCTGGAAACGTTACTTCGAGGCGGACATCCAATCCATTCTGACCACCCGGATTGTTGCCGCCTCGAAGACCACGAGCGCATGGCCGCGCTCGGCAGAGACCCGCGCCGCCTCGAGGCCAGCCGGGCGAGCACAGGCAGTTCCTGCCGACCAACTAATCGTCGAAGGATTTGTTGTGGGTGCGTGGTCACGTTCATCAAAGGCCAGGTATCGCATCGGGGAGAGGAGAGTGATCTCAAATCCGCGCGGATATCCGGGGGGTGAGGACAGGCCACCACCGCATCTTTGCCGATGATTGCCAAGGCTAGGCAGTACCCTCCCTCCTTTTTTACCTCCGGAAAGGCGCGGGTCCACTCATGGCAGTCTTTGGCAGGTTTTGCCTCCGAGAGAGCAAGATACGGGTTCAGCGGCTTCGACCTTGGGCTGTGTCATAGAGACAAAGCAGTCGGAAAACCGTACAGATGAAATAATGAGCCGTTTTGAAGACACAGAAGCCGCGGTGACCGAGAGGCTACGCGCGATGAAAGCCAAGCCAGAGATGACGATCAACTTGTTCGATATCGGTGTTGCCCTGAACGGTGATGGCTACTCGCAAGATGAGATCATGGAAGTCCTCTTCGCGCTTGAACAGGACAAGGTCATCGCGTTCACGCCGGGAAACAGAATCCTGATGTTTAAAGCACTGCCAGAATAGGCTGGGCCTTGCTGGTCAGAAGAGCTCGGTATTTTGTTCTGTTTAAAGACCCCGCCGGCAGCCTGCCTCACCGAAAATTTTACCGCCGCTACGGCGATGACTAATGTACGCCTTGAAGGCGCACAATTATTGACATCCTATGCAAGGGTGCATATACTCCAAGGATAGATGGAGGCTGATATGCCGAGCGTAGCAAATGAAAACAGTGAGCGAATGAGCCTACGGGTTCCGGCAGCTGCAAAGGCCAAGTTGGTGCGGGCAGCTGCGCTTAGCAATACGGATCTTACTAATTTTGTGACGCAATCCGCCCTACGGGAAGCCGAAGTGGTTATTGAGCAAGCCGAGACGATCAAAGTTTCTGAGCGGGATTACCCGCGCATTCTTGAGTTGCTAGAAAATCCGCCTGCACCCAATGAGAAATTGCGCGCCGCCGCCCGTGCTCTGCCAAAATTATGACAGCTTGGCATGAGGAGCCGATCGGCAAGCATCACGATCGCAAGTCTTTTGATTGTGGTGATGCCGAACTCAATGAATTTCTGCGAAAATATGCGCGGCAAAGCCACGATCAGGGCGGCTCAAAAACCTTTCTGGCGGTAAGCGACGCCAATGGTCAGAGCGTCTTTGGCTTCTATAGTCTGGCTCCGACATCAATCGAACCTGATAAAGTGCCTCCAGCACTGCGCAAAGGGCTCGGGCGCCACGAGGTGCCGGGCTTTCGATTGGCGCGTCTGGCGGTCGATCAAACCCAGCAAGGGCAGGGTATGGGTGGTCAACTCCTGCTTGCTGCGGGAAGACGGTGCCTGCGAGTCGCCGAGGAAGTCGGCGGCGGCGTTATGGCAATCGATGCGAAGAACGACCGAGTGGCGGATTGGTACAAGACCTACGGTGCTCACTCACTGATCGACGCGCCTCGTACCTTACTGATTCCGCTAACAACCATTCGGGCTGCTCTCGATGCTGCTGGTCACATCCTGTAATTCAGCTTGGATCGGTTGAGCCTTGAGCTGCTAAAGCCGAAAATTCCCAAGTCATGCCGTGGCTCGCGTCAGCGAGGCTCTGGGCGAAGCGCTCCTGGGTCATCGTCAGGTCACAGCGGTTGAGGACGATTGCGAAAGTCCGCTCCAAATATTGCTTTAGATTATTCGCATCTTGCCACAAGACCTCACGCCGTCCCGCATGAACGACTGCCGAGCGCAGTGAATAGAGGCCCTTGATTTGGTTATAAACCGCAATGCGCGTTTTAACATCCTGGGGTATAGATCACCGATACATGCCGGCTGATGGTCTGCGTCACCGGATCAGTCTTATCAGTTGACGTCAAAAGCGATTCAAGGGCTGTGAAAAATGACAGCAGCCGTTCGGCGCGGTCGGCGACCTGCCGTCCCCTTGTCATCCAGCCCAGTCCCTGCGCAACGCGCTGAGCCAAAGATTTATCGCTCGGATCAAAAAGAATGGACGCCAAACTTTGGATTTTGGGCAAATTTTGATCCACCACCGCCTTAGCTGTCGTTTCATACCAGCCTGGTAGCGTAGCGGTACTCGCATCGTCGAATGTCATATGCGGCTGCGCGTGAATCGTCGGATAGATTGGATGCGCTTCCAATTCGCCAATGCCGGGTAAATGTCCCTTCCATTGGCTTGTGCTGAGGCGCATCAGACTCACGGCGACGTCTATCAGCCATTTTGCTTCTTCCGCGACGTTGGCTTTAGTTGCGGGGACTTCGACAACCCACACACTCCCCGGCATATAGAGGGTCATGCAATCGTCTTTAAAGTCTGAGCGGGGTAATTCCCGACCTTCAACTGGATCTTCTTATTTTTTGACAAGGCAGTGTTCACCGCTGCCAATTCCGTGCGCATGGAACGAACGCGCCCGAGAGAAACCACGTCCGGCACCGCATGCCTTACCACGAAGTTTGGTTCGATATGCACATACTCGCGACCGGCCTCGGCCAGCACGGTGTCAACCAGATCCGTCGGAGCATTCTCGAGTGCGTCCGGAATGGGTGCCTCAGCGGTTTCAATCAGTTTGATATAGTCTGACCAGTCTTCTGGCAGAGTGTGCGTATTGATTTTTCATGCGCGTTTCGCGACTTGAGCATCTTGCAGCCAGACCGGTGATGTCTCGGCGGGCAACTGGGTAAAACGCGCAGCGTACCCATTAAAGAAGGTGATCCCAAACTCCCCATAGTCATGGGGTTGGGGTCATCGCTGAAACCCGGCAATGACCTTCCTCGCATGCTCAAGCAGCAGCTTCTTTTGTGCTCCGTCAAACTGCTTTTTCTTTGCCATGATCCCTCAAATGATAACCCGCTCGACATCATCAAGCGTTACGTCCTCGTTGCGACGATCGTAAAGTTGCGTTGTGCGCGTATCGGAGCGGCTTGCCATGTCTCGCGCTTTCTCCAGTGAATCCGCTATACCGGGGCAACTCATGGGTTCTCGATGCTCTCTTCCATAAGCCGGACAGCGTTGAGAACCTTCCGGTTCCACATTGTTGCTAACGCTCGAAAGGTTCGCCAAGCGAGGCGACGCCGTTCAGCTTCAGGAGGCGACGGTCTGCCGAGATGATGCCGAGTACGATGATCGTGATGAGATAGGGCAGGCTCGACAGCAGCTGCGAGGGAACATCCATTCCTGTCGCTTGGGCCGCGAGCCCCATTAGCGAGACAGCACCGAAGAGGCAGGCACCGAGGAAGACGCGGCCGGTGAGCCAAGTGCCGAAGACCACCAGGGCGATTGCAATCCAGCCGCGCCCGGCAATCATGCCATCGGCCCAGAGCGGTGTGTAGATCACTGCAGCGTAGGCACCGGCAAAACCCGCCATCGCGCCGCCGAAAGCAATGGCGGTCACCCGAACGGTGATGACAGAGTAGCCGATGGCGTGGGCTGCCTTGGGGTTTTCGCCGACGGCGCGAACGACAAGGCCCAGTTTGGTATGGGTGAACACCGCCCATATGCCGAACGTTGCCACAAGCGAAATCCACACAACGATGTCTTGGTTGAAAAGCCCGCCGACGACCGGGATTTCGGATAACCAGGGAAACGCAATCTTCGGCAGTGCCTTTACCGTCAGGCTTTCATAAGTCTTTCCGAAAAGCGCGGAAAGACCTTGACCAAGAATGCCGATTGCTAGGCCAGTCGCCACCTGGTTTGCCCGAAATCCGATAACGACAATGGCAAACACCAGCGAAAGAGCAGCGCTGCCGAGACCTGCAACGACGAAGCCTAGAAAATGCCCACCGCCGTGATAGACGATGATGAAGGCGAGCACGGCCCCAAAGGCCATCAGCCCCTCGACTCCGAGGTTGAGAACTCCGGCGCGCTCGACCACCAACTCGCCGAGGGCGGCGAGAAGAAACGGCGTCGCGGCTGCAAGCATGCCGGAAATGATGAACTCGATGGCGTTCATGATGGGCTCCGGAGGGCGGTCTTTTTGGTGGCCTGCGGCCACTCCAAGCGGTAACGCACGAAGGCAACGGCGACGAGATAGGCAAGCAGAAGGCTGCCCTGGAAGACACGAACGGCGGCGATCGGCAGGTTGGCCGAGACCATGGCATTGTCGCCACCGATGTAGATGACGGCCATGACCAGCGCGGAAACAACGATGCCGAGCGGATGCAGCCCGCCGAGATAGGCGACGATGATGGCGGCATAGCCATAGCCGGTGGAGATCGAGCGTTGCAACTGCCCAAGCGGCCCCGCGACCTCAGCTGCGCCTGCAAGTCCTGCGGCAAAGCCGCCGATCAAAAGCGAAAGCCAGATTGCCCAGCTCTCGTTGAAGCCAGCGTAGCTGGCCGCCCGAGGCGCAAGCCCGCCGACCTGCAGCTTGTAACCGGCGAAACTCTTCTGCATGAAGACCCAGGCCGCAAGCGACAGCGAAAGCGTGATGAGGAGCGACACGTTGACTCGTGTGCCGGAAATCAGCGTCGGCACCATCGCGTCATACTGGAACATCACGGACTGGGGGAAGTTGAAGCCGTTCGGATCCTTCCATGGGCCGAGCAGCAGGTAGTTGAGCAGTTGGGCTGCCACAAGGCTCAGCATTAGCGAAACGAGGATTTCATTGGCATTCAGGTGGACACGCCAGAAAGCGGTGATTGACGCCCAGAGCGCGCCGCCGATTGCGCCGAGCAACAGCATCGCCGGCCAGATCCACTGACCCGACGCCTGCGGAAACCAGACGGGAATGGCGGAGGCGAAAATCGCACCGAGGATGAACTGGCCTTCTGCGCCAATGTTGAAGACTTTGGCACGAAAGCCGATCGCCAGCCCCTGGGCAATGAGAAGGAGTGGCCCTGCCTTCAACAGCACCTCGGAAAACGATGCCCAGGAGAGGAAGGGCTCGAGTAGCATGGCGTAGATGACGGCGACCGGGTCACGGCCCATCACCACGTAAAGGCCGAGATTGAGGACGATGGCGACCGTCAGCGCGATCACAGGGGCAAGTAAGGTTGCCTTCAGTGACGCGCGCTCACGCCGCACGAGGTTGGGAAGGAAAGCCATGGGCCAGACATTCATGCGTGCGCCTTCTCGGGCGAATGCTGCGCCCCGATCATGTATCTGCCGATTTCCTCTGGCTTGGTATCGCGGGTAATGAGTGGTGGGCTGAGCGCGCCGTGATGCAGCACTTGGATGGAATCGCTGAGCTCGAACAGCTCCTCAAGCTCTTCGGATATCACGAGGATCGCCATGCCTTCGTTGCGCAACGCCACAAGCCGGCTTCGAACGGCCGACGCCGCGCCGATATCGACGCCCCAGGTCGGCTGCGCCACGAACAGCAGCTTTGGCGATAGCATGATCTCGCGCCCGACGATGAACTTCTGCAGATTGCCACCAGACAAGCTGCCGGCTTCCGCGTCCGGGCCGGGTGCACGGACATCGTATTGGCGTATGCAATCTTGTGTGAACGCCGCGACGCGTGCCCTGTCGACAAGGCCGCCCCGCAGAAGCTTGAGGGGATGGGCCGTCAGCAGGCTGTTGAGGAGAAGTGACATTTCAGGCACGGCGCCCCTCCCGAGCCTGTCTTCCGGAACAAAGGCAAATCCAAGCTTGCGGCGGGCGCCGGCATCGAGCCTGCCGACGTCCTTTCCCATCATATAGATCCGGTCGCGCTGTTCGCGTCCAAGCAGCGTCTCCCCGGATATCAGCGCGGCAAGTTCACTTTGGCCATTGCCGGAGATTCCAGCAACTCCCAGAATTTCACCGCCGCGCACTTCAAGGCTGATGCCGGAAAGCGGCACGCCGAAAGGGTCGGAGGGCTTATAATCGAGGCCGATGATTTCAAGCTGCTTTTCACCGCCTGCCCGAGGCAGGGCCGGCATCGGCGACGGCATGTCGCGGCCGATCATCATGCGGGCAAGATCATGGGCATCATGCTCGCGCGGATCGATATCTCCCGTCACGCGCCCGCCGCGCAGAATGGTCGCCCGGTCGCAGATCGCCCGGATCTCCTCCAGCTTATGGGAGATGAACAGGATGGAAACGCCGCCATCGCGCAGACGGCGCAGTGTGTCGAAAAGCTTCTCCACCAATTGCGGTGGCAGGACCGAGGTGGGCTCATCCAGGATGAGCAGTTTCGGGTTGGTCATCAGGCAGCGAATGATCTCCACGCGCTGCCGTTCGCCGACTGACAACGCATGCACATGGGCGAGCGGATCGACGTCGAGGCCGAACTCCCGTCCAAGCGTTCGGATGCGTTCCTTGAGATCGGCTTTCCGCCCGGGGACCACCAGTTGGATGTTCTCCACCACGGTCAATGTCTCGAACAGCGAGAAGTGCTGGAAGACCATGCCTATGCCCTTGCGCCTTGCGTCTGCGGGGGAGGCAACGTGCAAGGGGTGTCCCTCCCAGATGACGGTTCCGTCATCCGGCTGTTCGACACCGTAGATCAGTTTCATCAGCGTCGATTTTCCCGCCCCGTTTTCTCCGAGGATCGCATGGATCGACTGCGGAGCCACATCGAGATCGATTGCCTGATTGGCATGGATCTGGCCGTAGCTCTTGGAAATGCCGCGGAGCGACAGGAGCGGGTTGGTCATGGTCTATTTTGGCAGCGGCGTGGCGACGCCCTTGACGTGCCAGTCCAGTGCGACGATCTCGGTATCGGGCATGGTCGTCCCGGCGGCCACGCCTTCGCTGCCGTCGGCTTTGGCGATCGGCCCGGTGAACGGCGAGAAGCTGCCATTGGCGATATTCGCCTCGATCTGTTTGATCTTGGTCATCACCTCGGCGGGGACGTCCGGGCTCCAGTCAATCACTTCAACGACCTTTTCAGTGACGCCGAGGAAGGTATTGGCGCCCTTGAAGGTGCCGGCGAGATGCGTATCGACAGACGCCTTGAAGAATGGCGACCAGTCCGTTGAAATGCAGCCGAGATAGGTTTTCGGCGCGTATTTCTTCATCGATGAGTTGAGGTTGAAGGAATAGACGCCGGCGTCCTCGCAGGCGGCGATGACAGACGGCGTATCCTGGGCATTGGAAAAGATCACGTCGCATTTCTGCGCGATCAGAGCCTTGGCGGCTTCCTGCTCCTTGGCGGGGTCGAACCATGAATTTACCCACACGACCGACACCTCGATGTCCGGCTTGATCGCTTGGGCGCCGAGCGTGAAGGCGTTGATGGTGGTGATCAGTTCCGGGATCGCGAAGGCGGATACGGAACCGAGCTTGCCGGTTTTGCTGAGTGCTGCGGCCGCCATTCCAAGCAGATAGGAGCCCTGGAAATACTTGGCGGCGAAGGGAGAGAAGTTCGGAGCAACTTGGAAGCCCGATGCATGCAGCACCGTCACGCTCGGATCGCGACGGGCGATTTGCAGTGCGCCGTTCTGATAGCCGAAAGAGCCGGCAATCAGGAACTTGTTTCCGTCGGCAACGGTCTTATTCATGATGCGGTCGGCATCGGGACCTTCCGCGATATTCTCAAGAATGGTGACCTTTACCTTGTCGCCATAGGCTGCCTTGATAGGGTCGAGGCCAGCGGCAAGGGCGTGACCCCAGCCGACATCGCCGATCGGCGAGGGAACGACGAGCGCGATGCCGAGCGGCTCGTCGGCAGCAAAGGCGAGGCGGCTGCCGAGCGCGCCGGCAAAGCCGGTTGCGGCAGCGGCCTTGATCAGGTTTCTGCGGGTCAGATTGTTCATGGTGACAGTTCCCTTTTTTTGGTTTTTTTAGAATTCTACGGTGGCGAGTGCGGCCTCGGCATCAGCAGACAGTTTCGCTTCGTCAAGGCCGGGGAATTCGCCCTTCTGCCAGACAATGCGGCCGTTGATCATGGTCATGTCGGTTGCCATGCCGATGCCGACGCGGGGGATCAAGCTCAGCGGATCATGCCGTGTACCGACATAGTCCATACGGCGGGTATCAATCGCAAACAGGTCGGCGGCCATGCCCGGCGCAAGCCGGCCGATGTCGCGCCGCCCGAGCAGGCTCGCGCCGCCGGTCGTGGCGTAGCTGAGGAAATCGACGGGTGGTGGTACCGGATGGGCGCGTGTGGACGAAACGAGGCACTGCAGCATGTAGGCCGAGTGCAGGCAGTGCATCAGGTTCGAATTGTCGTTGGATGCGGTGCCGTCGCAGCCGAGGCCGACACGCATGCCAAAGGCGGACATGGCCGGAATATCGGTGACTTCGGCGCCGACCAGATAGACCGGTTCCGGGCAATGCGCGACGCCGGTGCCGCTGGCAGCCATCGTCCTCAGTTCGTCATGGGTGAGTTCCCAGCAATGGGCATAGAAGGCATCGGGTCCGGCAAACCCGAGCTCTTCCAGATAGTCGACGGTGCGCATGCCGTGGCGGGCCTGAATGACCGGGCTCTCGCCTTCGCCCACATGCGTATGCATCATCACGCCGCGATCGCGCGCCAGCGCCACCGACTCCACGAAGGTTTCGCGGTAGCAGTTGACCGGCTGGCAAGGCGCGACCGCAACCTGGCGCATACTGAACGGGCTTGTGTCGTGATAGGTGTCGATCAGGCGGGCGCAATCGGCAATGAATTCGTCCGTCGTCTCCAGCATTTCATCGGGTATGGTGGAACCCTTCGACTTCGGCAAGGTATTGCCGCCGCGGCCGGCATGAAAGCGCATTCCCAGCAGTTCTGCAGCCTCGAACTGGCGATCGATCAGCCGCTTTCCGGCGTGGCGGGGGAAATTGTACTGGTGATCGAAAGCGGTGGTGCAGCCATGCTTGATCAGTTCGGCCATCGCGGTGACCGAGGAATGGTAGAAGCATTCCTCGTTGAGCTGCGAGAAGATGGGGTAGATGCGGTCCAGCCATTCGATGACCGAAAGCTTCGTCCAGTCAAGTTCGGCACGGTTACGCACGAAGCACTGGAAGAAATGATGGTGCGTATTGACGAGGCCGGGATAGACAAACCAGCCGGTGGCGTCTTGTACCGTTGTACCATCGGGTAGCGCGGCGCCGAGATTCTCGCCGATGGCCTGGATGGCGGCGCCATGGGTCAGGAGATCGACATTGCGACGGACGACCGGACCCGTGCCGTCATCGACGATCACAGCTGCGCAATTCTTTAGAAGGTAGCCGGTCATGTCATGCCTCGCCCAGTTCGATATGAGGATCGGGCTTCAGTTCATGCAGCCGGTGAATGCCGGGCATCTCGATGAAATGATCGAGGCCACGCAGCGCCCGTGACCAGAGCCTGATCGCGGGATAGGGATCGAGCGGCACGCCGCCATCGGGGGCAAGCGCGACATAGGGAAAGCAGGCAATATCGGCAACTGTCGGCCGGTTAGCTGCAAGGAAACACATGCCACGAAGGCTTTGTTCGACCAGGCCCGCCTCCAATTCGCGTAGGGCCAGAACCCCGTGCGTCTGCAGCGCAGCGATGTCGCCGGGTCGCAGCAGCATTTCGGTCAGCCGTGCGCCGCCGAGACTTGCCGTCAGCCGGCCGGAAAAGGACAGCCATTGCTGCACCCGCGCAACTTCTTCGGCGCTTGCGCGGCCTAGCCATTCCGGTGCCGCCTTGGCCGCGAGATAGACGAGCATGGCCGAAGATTCGGTTAGGATCAGGTCGCCGTCCTCAAGGATCGGGATCCAACCGGCCGGATTGAGCGCCAGGAGTTCGGCGCTCTTGTGTTCCGCCCCGGGGTGGAAATCCACCGGGTGGATATCGAGCTTCACGCCAGTCAGCGCCGCCATCAGGCGAACCTTGTAGCAACTGGGCGAGAGGATGTAGTCGTAGAGCTTCATTGGGCCACCAACTGCGCGCCATAGGTATAGTTGTGGCGTTTAAGCCAGCGCCGATAGGCGACCGAAGTCAGATCGGCCCGTGTCGGGATTTCCATGCCGGGATCCAGCGGCAGAAGGCGCGGGATCTGGTTTTCGAGGATAGACCGGTCCTGCAGGAAGATCGTCTGCTGAAAATGAATGAGATCGGTCAGGGACGTCGTGTCATCGAACAGCGCCATCCATGGCCAGACGTCGCACAGGTCCTCGGCAAGCGGCTGCACGAAGAGAGTGATGACATCCCATTCGCTCGGGCGTGGCGGGCATGTCTTGTAGAGAACCGAGCAGGTCGGCGCCGGCACGCGGTACATATACTCAGTCGTAATACCGCCGCTTGCCGACTTGGCCGCCTGCGGCTGATAGAATTTCACCTGCGTTGCCCAGACTTCGTCAACATCTTCGCGGATCTCGACCTTGTAGTTTTGGACTTCCGTATGGGGCTCGGCGCCGAGAATGTCGGTGTGCACAAACGGAAAATGTGCGACGTCGAGGAAGTTTTCGACGGCGCGCAGGGGAGAGCAGCGCACGCGGACCACACCGACATCAACGAAGCGGCGGCCCGGCTGATCAGCCTCCGGGATCGGAAAAAGCTCCTTCTTCGGTTCGCCAAGCGACGACCAGACGTGGCCGTAGCGCACGCGCACGGGCAGGGTGCGGCCGTTTCCTCCAATTACTCTGGCGTTTCCCTCCGCATCGCGGCCGACTGTGATCGGCTCGCCCATCAAGGTGGTCTGGCGCCCTGCCTGATCAAGCTGGCTGAAAAGGCCGACGGGATACCATTCGTCGATGATCGCTTGCACGCTCATTGTGCGAACTCTTTCTTGTGAAGATCCTCGGCCCTGCGGCGTAGACTTTCGGTGCTGCGCACAGCAGCAATGCGAGCAGCCGGGTCGATTATGCCCTTGAGCAGAACATGGATCAGCGTCCTGTCCTCTTCCTGTGGCGAGAGTAGGAGACAGATGGCGCCCATACCACTGGCGATCTCCACAATACCTTGCGGACTCGTTTTTGCTCCGGCTGCGGCCGCAATCGCGGCAATGTTTGCAAGCGCTGTGAGGGAGCGCAGGGGCACGAGACCTTCAAGCCGGGGTGGCCCACCCTCTGGCTGCCCGGCAGCGACCCAGATGACACCGTCGGCCTCTTCGACCACATGCGTCACCACCCGGATCGTCTCCGGCGGCACCAACCCTGGATGCGCCGGAATGCGAAGACAGTTTCCAGCCCGTGCGTAGCTCCAGCCGTGGTAGATGCAGGATAGCGCTTCACCGCGCACAAAGCCGTGAGACAGGCGCATTCCCCGATGCGGACAGCGATCGGCAGATGCTGCAGTGCGCCCGGAATCCGTTCGCCACAGGGCAAGGGATCCGGCCGGTATCTGTACCGGCATCACGGTTCCTGCTGGCAAATCCGCGGAAAGGGCGACTGGCGTCCACGAGCCCGTCGTGTCGGAATGCATAACTGTACTTTCTGAACGAAATCAAAGGCTAACCAAGCAAAACCGCGTTCTTTGTCGCGCGTCATTCTCCCCAGCAGCCACCACGATTGCATAATTTTTTCGCAATGGCAAGAATGATCAAATAAAGTGCAGCGGTTGTGAGCGCTACAGAAATGCGCGCGGCAGTTACGTCGTTTTAGAGTTGATAGGCCTGCGTTCTATCGTCTCAACCCAGACATCGATCGGCCCCAGCGAACACCCCATCTCCATCATGTCGATCAGTTCCTCCGACCCTTCGACCTCCATCTCGACCCGGTCGCTGCTGGCATGGGATATGGCATGGGAAAGCCCCAGTTTGGCGGCATGCCTCCGGATCCACGGCACGAAGGAGGGGGCATCGAGATCGCCGAGGATAGTCATCCATTCCCGGGTGGGATCGCTGTGCTGTTTTCTCATGGCGGGCCTCGCATTTCAGTTGCATGTACATACAATAGCGATTGGATTGGGCTGCGGAAGGGGGCATGCTAAAGATTAAAACCTTGGAAACGAAAGCCACCGATAAAGTAGTGTTGTCCGTTAGGGAGTTGACCGTCAGGCTTCCAAAGAACATGGAGCGGACATATTCCGTGAATAATATTTGCTTCGACCTAAACTCTGGAGAAATTTCTCTGCATTATCGGCGAGTCCGGTTCGGGAAAATCCGTCACCGCCAATGCCATCATGGGGCTTCTCTCCTCGGCGAAGGGCGCCGGTTTGTTACAACACAGTCATGACGAAACGTATGGTTCACACGAGGTGAGGAAGGCGCGTGCCCAGTTTTTTAAGCAGATCAAGGGGCGGTTTCGTGAGCTTTGCGCCGCAGCAATCGTGATCGAGGGAGCGACGCCAACCAATGCCACTCCGGTTGGCCGCTCAAGGGTTCGGCAAGGCTTTGGGGGTGAATTTCCATTTCGCCAAGGGTGAGGGGGCCGCCGCAACCGTCGGGAAAGAGTGCCGCATATAGCGATCACGCGCCATCTATACTCTCCTTTGGCAACAGGTCTGCAGGGACCGTTACGCGATAAATCGGGTGGAGCCGGCCGCCTGGGACAAGTGCCCGATCACCGCGTCCCATATCGATCTGCGATCTGTCTATATGCTTGAGCCACGCATGCGCATGCTTGTCGGCATAGACGAAGAATAGGCGTTTCACCTTTACGCTGCGACACTGGGTCAACAGCGTCGTCAACATTGTCGGGCGCAAATTGACCATTCCCTCAAACACCATGTCGATGCTGTGAAAGCTCTCGTTCTTCGGAAGTTCATCAAGAAGCTCCAGTATCGCCCGCTCTGCCGACGAAATTCTGAAAAGCCATCGCCACGGGCTCATGGCGAGTTCCTCATCTGGATTATCGGAGAGGCTGAATTCGCTATTCTCCACGCCGCTGCTCTCCTCAGGGAAAAGTCCATGACGTCGTCGAACGAACCTGGCATCGGTTGTCAATGTCATAAGCCAGTCAGGGATATCGGACCCATAGAGGTACACGCGTGTATCACCGCCAAGCTGCAGGTCGCAGGCCACCATGCCTGAAGCAGCAGATGATCACCCGGCCACCATATCAAATTGTGCCTGTGTCGAAGTCGCGCTTCGGATAAAAAGCAGTTCCCCACCTTCCCTTCGTTACGGAAAATGGCAATCCGGCTGATCAGGCCATTGAAGCAGGCACCAAATGAAACATGCGTGCTCGTTAGCCGGGATATGGAATGCAACTTCGGGGACAGTCGATCCCGATTTCCGCCGTGGCGGCGGCGCGATGCTAAATCTCCTACGAATGCCAGAGCCGTGGCTTAGGCCAGCCATTCGATGGGGCTTATGAAGGGTATTGATACGGCCGAAACGGTTTTCGACGGCCGTAATGACAAGGTCTTGAACATCTTCGCTGTTGGAGAGCACGGCATCGAGGGACACGGCCATCAGGCCATTGACCTCGGTAACAAGCTCATAGCGATCAAATCTCAGCTGCAAAGGGGGCATTGGCTGCCGCGGGTCCAGGATCGATCAGGCATGAGCTACGGGATATGCGCATAGCTCGGGAGGCGAATGCGTGACCATCTGATGCCATTGGGTGGGTGCGGCTGCCATTCAACTGCGGCTCTCATTCCGAGTAGGAAAGCGTTTCTACGAGCCGCTGCAATGCCGGCGGTAGTGAACCGGCGTCGGTAATGTGCGCCTTAAGCCCGCTTTTGTCAGAATGACCGTCTTGATACCAGTGGATCAATCCGACTGCCACGTCCTGAGCCGCCTTGTCATTGATGTCTACCGAATTTTCCACGCACCATGCCTCCAGAAAGGTCTGCAAGAGAGCTAGGTCTTCAGGCGCAAGGAACTGGCTGGACGTCACAGTGGAGTGCATGGTGAACCCTTTCCGTCTTGGACAGGAAATCATTTTGATCGACTGCAATGCAGGGTCCGGCAGCGCATGATTGACCCAATATCGTTTAAAGCTTGCGCTAAGCTTGGAAACGATATCATCGGTAGCGATAAGAGTTCTTCTCGATACCTACTGCGATCCAGATTAGATGGCCTCAGGAAGGCGTGCATCATGGACAGCATCAAGCGCGAGAAGAGCCGCATTCCGCCCTGCGAGAGTTTCTCGGTAGTCTTGCGCGCTTCAACATCCCTGAAGAATGGTGCGTCCGGCGCCAACCGGGCAACAGTCATGGCCGGCATGATCTCCAAGCCAGTTACACATACCCAAAACACCATCATTTTTGCTTGCGCAGTTGTGGTGATTTTGGATGGTTTCCCCCACCAGCCGATTCCGGCCTTGCAACAAACCGGGGCGGATATACCCTCCGGTTTGGAATTAAACAGAGATCAATGGATAGATGAAAATGGCAATGCAACGTGCACTTGTTCTTGAGCGTCAGCACGAACTGACGCTTCGTAATATCGACTTGCCGGCGACCACCGGACCGGGCCAGGTGAAGATCAAGATCCATACCGTCGGTGTATGTGGATCAGACGTTCACTATTACACCCACGGCAAGATTGGCCCTTTTGTCGTCAAAGAGCCTATGGTTCTCGGACACGAGGGTGCCGGTATAGTCATCGAGATTGGGGAGGGTGTGACCCATCTGAAAGTTGGCGATCGCGTGTGCATGGAGCCCGGCATTCCCGATCCGAATTCCAAGGCGAGCCGGCTCGGCATGTACAACATCGATCCCGCCGTCGCCTTTTGGGCGACGCCGCCGATTCACGGGGTTCTGACACCGGAAGTCGTTCATTCGGCAAATTACACATTCAAGTTGCCGGACAATGTCAGCTTTGCTCAGGGCGCGATGGTGGAGCCCTTCGCGGTCGGTATGCAGGCGGCGGCCAAGGCAAAAATCGTTCCGGGCGATACGGCTGTCATTCTCGGCGCTGGACCGATTGGCACCATGGTGGCAATTGCCGCTCTTGCCGGGGGATGCGCACGGGCGATCGTGGCGGATTTCGCCCAGCCGAAGCTTGATATAGCTGCCCAGTATCAAGGCGTCATTCCCGTCAACATCAGGGAGACAAACGTTGCCGAGAAAGTCAATCGGTTGACCGATGGCTGGGGCGCGGACGTGATCTTCGAGTGCTCCGGTTCGCCGAAAGCCTGGGAGACACTCATGCAACTCGTTCGTCCAGGCGGGACGATCGTTGCAGTCGGTCTTCCCGTCAATCCGGTCGCCTTCGATGTTTCCACAGCCACCACCAAAGAGGTCCGGATCGAGACGGTGTTTCGCTACGCCCACCAGTATGAGCGTTCGATCGCGTTGCTCGCGTCGGGTCGTGTGGATCTCAAGCCGCTGATCTCGGAAACGTTCACGTTCGAGGACTCGATCAAGGCGTTTGAACGGGCAGTCGAGGCACGTCCGACCGATGTCAAGCTGCAGATCGTATTTGACGCGTGACCGTCGCGGCGATCACCGGTTATCTGGCAGATGAGGGCTGTCACATCACGGACAGTTCGCAGTTCGACGATCTGGAGACGGGGCTGTTATCCAGCAGGGCTATTTGATGATGCGCGCGGTGGTTCGCTTTTGCCTACGTGTTTGTCCGGGCGAGTGGGCACCGCCGATGAAGGAGCTTATGTGACATCACCGGCCGGAGGTCGGAAGTTCTGGATGAGGCTGTCACACAGATCGGTCGAAACATCACCAGCGTATAGCGCGATGCAGTGTTTCTGGACGACTCGACCGATAGCCTGACTGCTGGAGAAAAGTCTTCCTCTGGACGATGCCGATTTCGTCCATCCTCGGACACGTCGTCCTCCATGAGGCAACCACAACGTCCGCCCACCGACCTAGATTTTGATCAGGATTTAGAACCAAGACCGAGGTCGGGATCAACGCGTTCCAGAAACAGTGACATCCTATCGTCCCCCGTCTCCGGCTCGCTCCCCACCATTACCGCCGAGGCGATAGCGATGAGCGAAGAGGTGGGATTGTGTGTCGATGCCCCGGCCCTGATGTTCATGACAAGCGTCGGGCACAGAAAAAGCGCGAGCCTAATGACGTGGCGCCAATCTTTCGGAAGCATGCCCCGTGCATCCAACGCGCTCAAAAGAGGCCGCCACACATTGTCGGCCTTCACGTCCAGCAATTTGGCTCGCACCACACTCAAATCCCAATTCGTTTCCAGGAAAAGCGTGCCAGCCTCGTAGCGGGCAAGCCCCGAAAATCGTTTTTCAGCGTCGGCAGGATCATAGAGCCATAGCGGATGTGCGAAAACATTATGGAAGGTCGTCTTCACCTCAGCGAGAAGCGTCGGCACATTCTGCCCTGCAAAGGCCGGATCGAAGTAGGACAGTTGCGCCCGGCCGTCCGTCTCTCTGTACCAGACATTCGCATTGTGCGCATCGCCGTGCGCGACGACGCCACCGGCATCGGCAAGCCGGTCGGGTCTCAGGCGAATACTCGCAAGCTCGAAGAGTTCGCCAAAGCTGTGACGATATCGCCGGTCATTAATGACGATTCGGGCCCTAGAAAAGGTCTCCCAGTCGAGATCGACGCCCGGCAGAACAAACTGCTGGTCTACGTAGAAACTTTTGTAGCGCCCGCCCGGAATGGCGCCGGATTGCGGATCGGTGAGCCTGTCGTGGAACAGCCTATGGATCGGCTCGGCCGCAACCTCCTGCGGCGTCACCTCATGCAGGCTTTCGAGGTAGACGGAAAGCACCCGGGCAGAAAGAGCCGTCTCCGCAGCAACGGCCTTCGATTCCGCCGCGGGATCCGGTTGGAGGTCCAACGCCCGAAGCACATCGGAAAATCGCGGATCGCTGCGCCGGCGATAAATGAGTATCTGTTCTCCGGGCAGAACCGACATATAAAGGGGTTGATCAACCGGGAGCCCGGCGCGAGCAAGGATGTCGGCGCGATAATATTCGCCGGACATCGCCTCTTCGCCTTCCTCCTGATGAAACTTGAAGAAAAACGACTGGCCGTCGGCGTCGAAAAAGCCGTTCAGCGAATTCAGGCTGTATTGATCGCGATTGATGCGGATCGACTCGGCCTTCAGTGAAAACAGGTCCAGAAGCAGGCAGGCCAGAAGTGCTGTCGCCGCCGGCTCATCGGTTCGCGCCATCCGGCGAATGTCAGCTGTCCTGCTGTTGGTTTCGGTCATCTTCATCGTCCAGTCCTTGATGTTATTTCAGCGATGACGGTGCATAGCGGCTGCCAAGGGAATAGCGGTTGCCGGCATAGGTGAGCCGGTTGACCGTCGCGACTTTTGTACCGGACCAGGTCCGGCGGTGAAGAAGCAGGCAGGGGGTTCCCTCTTCCACCTTTAGCATCCGTGCGGTTTCAGCATCCGCTCCGATGGCGGAAATAACGTGTTCCACTTCGGTCATTGGCGTCGAGCGCTGCAGATAGTCGTAGGTGGTCATAAGAGCGAAGTCCTGCTGCTCGTAGTCCGGCACGAGTTCCGAGTTGACGAAGCGCTCTTCGACCTGGACAGGAATGCCGTTGTCAAAGTGGACGACGATCGAATGGGCAACGCGGATCTGCCTGCCGGCCTCGAAGGCTGCCAAGAGTTCGATTTCCGGCCTTATAGTTTCGAGCAGAATGACCTCGGCGCGATGTTCTCCGCCACGCCCGATAATTTCGCTGGCAATATTGGCGACCTCGATCAGGGTCGATTGCGGCTTGGGTGGGGCAACGAATGTACCCACCCCTTGAATGCGCAGGAGATAACCTTCGGACGTGAGCTCCCGCAACGCCCTGTGAACAGTCATGCGGGATACACCGAGCCTTGCCACCAGATCGTGCTCGGACGGTAGCCTGCGGTTCTTGTCCCATTCACCGCTGCCGATATGCGCAAGGACATAATCCTTGACCTTCTCGTAGAGGGGGCTCGCATTATCGGTCAGGGGCTTCATCGCAACCGGCTTTCCATCAAAGGCTTGGGTCACGGGCGGTACCCGAGCCGAACGATCGTTTTGAGACCTGTGACATTGCCGGCAAGAAGCCGCTCATAGGCCTGCGGCACGGCATCGATTGTGATTTCCCGGTCGATCAATTTGACAAGAGCGGGCGCCAGTTCGGGCAACATGGCGACAGCTTCCGGCAACTCGTCGGTAAAGGCGTGGCAGCCGATGAGCGCGATTTCGCGCTCGACGAGCGTGTTCGGGTCGAGCTCGATGCGACCGTGAGTGATGCCGACCAGTGTCAGCGAACCGCCGCCACCGAGAAGCACAATAGCCCGCATCAGGACATCGATATGGCCCGTCGCGTCAAGCGCGTAACGCAGTACCCGTCCAGAAAGCACATCGCCGAGAGATTCCGTGTCGAGAGTGATACTTAACGCACCTGTCACCCGCGCAACTAGTTCTGCGCGATCCGCGTTGCGGTCGCAGACAAGGACCGGACCATCGTGAAGGCGCGATAGGAGAAGCGCTGCAAGGCCCCCAATTGGGCCGCAGCCGATAACGAGAACCGGCTCGCCTGCCGGGGCAGCCTGCCGGCGTACCGCATGCAGGGCAACAGCCAGCGGCTCGGCCATGGCAGCAATGGCGGGATCAAGCGCCGGATCGTACCTGACGAGCAGCCGCTCCGGTAATGCCACCTGCTCTGCAAAGCCACCGTCGCAGATTTCTCCCACGAAGCCGAGATGGTCGCAGATGTTGTGCCGGCCGCTTTGGCAGGCAGGGCATTCGCCGCACCAGAACCGGGAGTCGGCAACGACTGTATCGCCGGACGTGAACGCGCGAACATCCATCCCGACCTCCGTGACCACGCCCGCGAACTCATGCCCTGCCACCGAAGGCGACCGCGTGATCCACTGTCCGGTACGAAAATTATGAATATCGGAGCCGCAGATACCAGCGGCGGTAACAGCGACACGGACCGAGCCGGGGGCAAGCGGGCCGGGGATGTCGATGTCCTCGACCCGGATATCGCCTGCTGTGTAGAGTCGGGCCGCCTTCATCGTCACAGGTAGTCCTTGCGAACATCGGAGACCGCGTGCTCGTGCGAGGAGAAGCCCTCGTAACGGGCAAGGGTACGGGCATGTCGTGCAAATTCCGGATAAGCCGACGCAGTGACGTAACCGATCGACGAGCGTTTGACGAAATCTGTCACGGACAGCGGTCCGTAGGTTCGTGCCCAGCGGCTTGTCGGAAGCACGGCATTGGGGCCAAGACCGAAATTGCCGATCGAAACCGGCGTATGCGGACCCATCAGGATTTCCGCGGCTTCCGTGATATGGCCAAGATGAGCGAAGGGGTCCATCGACAGGATTTCGAGATGTTCCGGCGCATAGTCGTTGACGAAGCGATAGCTTTCTTCAAGCGAGGAGGTGAGCACGATGCCGCCGCAGCGGCCGGTGAGCACCGCTTTCGAGAAAGCCACGCGTTGTTCGGTCATGCGAGCCCAGTGATCGGGCAGGGCGGCGAGGGCCTCGTCGGCCACGCGACGGCTATGGGTGACGAGATAGGCGGATGAATCCGGACCATGCTCGGCTTCGATCAGAAGGTCGAGCGCCGCAAGGCCGCCCTTCACCGTATCGTCGGCAAAGATGACGGCCTCGGACGGGCCGGCAGGCAGGCCGGGATCGATGACGCCGGACAGAAGCCGTTTGGCCGCCACCACGAATGGGCTTCCCGGACCAACGATCTTCAGCGCCGGCTTGATGGTCTGCGTGCCATAGGCGACAGCCGCCACGGCCTGCGCGCCGCCAACCTTGTAGACGTTGGACACACCGGCGAGACGCGCTGCGACCAGTGTCGCGGCATCCACGGATCCATCCGGCGCCGGCGGCGTGACGATGGCAATCTCCGGCACGCCGGCGACGACGGCAGGCACGGCCGTCATCATGGTGACCGAGGGAAACGCGCCCTTACCACGGGGAACGTAGAGCGCAACGGAGCGGATCGGGGTGAAGCGGTCGCCGGCATAGGCGCCCGGGCGCATTTCCTTCAGCCACATCGGTTCTGGTTTCTGCACTTCGTGGAATCGCCGGATATTGTCGATGCCGAACCGGATGGCTGCGATGACTTCATCCTCCACCAGATCGAAGGCTGCTTCGAATTCGGCTTCCGTCGCCTTGAGCCGGCTCTCGTCCAGATCCGCCTTGTCCAGTTCGCGCGCATAGCGCACCAGGGCGGCGTCGCCTTCGACGCGAACCGCCTCGATGATCGGCTTCACCGTTTCCATGAAACCGGAGAGGTCGGTCTCCGACCGGCGCAAGAGCGCTGCGCGGCTCGGCGCGTCCAATGCGGAGAGATCGTGAAAGGAGACGTCTGACATGGCTGTTATCCCGTTTCGCCGGTGCATCGCGCCGGCTTCTGCGTCATTTGGATTTGAGGAAGATTTCAAGGCCGACGAGGCGATCGAGAAGAACGATCGCCAGCGCAGCGCATGCGATGAAGACGACCGAGATCGCCGCCAGGTCCGGCGTGATGATGGAGCGGATGGAATTATAGATCTGGACTGGCAGCGTCACGATGCGTGCATCCGTCAAAAGCAGGCTCACCAGAAATTCATTCAGCGCCAGAATGAACATCAGCAGCGACCCGCTGATGACCCCGGGCATAACGGCGGGCAGGGTCACGTGCAGGAAGGTAGAGAGCGGTGGTGCGCCGCAACTGGCGGCGGCGAGCTCGAGATCAGGATCAAGACTGGAGGCGCTTGCAGTCACGGCCCAGATCATGAACGGCAGGTTGATGACGCAGCAAGCCAGTCCGACCGGCCAGAGCTGGCCCAGCAGCCTCGCTTCGCCGAAGATCAGCATCAGCCCGATGCCAGAACCGATAAGCGGGATGGTGAATGGCAGCAACAGATAGATCTGAACCGATTTCTCAAAGCGGATCGCGTATTTTGCAAGCACGATACCGGCCAGCGTCCCCACCGGGATAGCGATGATAGTGCAGATTGCCGACACGTAAAGTGAACGCAGGAACGCATCCCACAGATCACGCGAGGTGGCGATCTTCTCGTACCATTTCAGGGAGAAGCCCTCCGGCGGAAAGGTGATGATATTTCCGGACGTGAAGGAAGCACCGAGGATCACGATGGTCGGCGCGGACAGAAGAACAAGCACCGCGACGACGAAGATCCAAAGAACGATGGTTTTGCTCAAGGGGGCAGTCATCGGCGTGCCCTCCCCATGGCCAGGGTGCCGGCACCGAACAGGGTGAAGACCAGACCCACCAGCATGGAGCCGGCGGCGACGAGCAGCAGCGCCAGCGTCGAGCCCAGCCCCTGATCCGATGTGCGAAAGAACTGGTCGTAGATGGCGTTGGCGATGAAATCCTGGCTGCCGCCGCCGAGGATGGCGGGCATGGCGAAATCGGTAAGCGACAATGTCATGACCACAAGCCCGGCACCGACAAGTCCAGGCCTTGCAAGCGGTACCACGATGTGGCGGAAGGTACGCACCCAGTCGGCACCGAGGGAGCCGGCGGCAGCTTCCAGCTCTTCTGGGATGGCAGTCAGCGCCGGAGCCAGCATAAGAACGGCGAAGGGCAGCATGTACTGGACAAGGCCGAAGAGCACGGCCCAGTAATTATAAAGAAGGCGTATCGGGGCGATGCCGACAAGGCCGAGCGCCTCGTTGACCATGCCCTGGTTGCCAAGAATGATCAGCCAGCCATAGGCTCGGACAACCTGGCCGATGAAGAAGGGGAGAAAGAGAGCGATCAGCAATAGCTTGCGGATGGTCGGCGAGGATGTGCGCACCATCACGTAGGCATAGGGAAAGGCGAGAGTGAGGGTAACGACGGTGACGATCAGCGATCCCGCCAGGCTGCGCCAGGCGACGACTGCAAACAGGCTTTCGGTGAAGGCGCGCTGATAATTAGCAAGGGTGTAGGCTTCCGACATCAGGAAGGTGCTCGTATCCAATGTCCGCAGGCTGACATCGCCGATCTGCCAGAGACCGAGCACGAGGAGGCCGACGAGCAGAAGGGCGGGTGCGAGCATCAGCCACGGGATTGCCCGGCCGAAACGCGCTGGCCAGACAAAGGCCGCGAAGGCTTCCAGTGCATCCATGATGCGCCAGGTCAGGGGATAGGCCGATTTCGCCGCTCGCATGTCTGTCCTTGTTTGGTGACGTATGGGCACCGGAGCGCCCCTCATCTGGCCTGTCGGCAACCTGTGTCGTTGCCTCTTGCGGGGCGACAGGCCAGGGTGAGGGGTATCCGAGGGCTCAACCCTGCATGATGGCCTTGAACTTCGAGAACCACTCGCTCTCGTTTTCCACCTGCACCTTGGAGGAGATACGGATCAGGTGTTTGAAAGCTTCTTCTGTGGTGGGATAGGAGGGATCATCAACGAGGTCGGCCGGCGGCTTGACGCCCGGCACCACACCCGGCAGTCCCAGGCCGTCAAGCCAGATCTGCTGGGCTTCGACAGTCAGCGAGTGGTTGATATATTCCTTCGCCCAGAAAAGCTCGTTGGCCGGCAGACCTTTGGGAATCCAGAGACCGTCGGTATCGAACTTGGCGCCCTCCTCCGGCACGACCCACTTGATGTCGATGCCGTTTTTCTTTGCCTCGCGCGCGTTGGTCGAAATCGTGCAGGCGGCGTCGATTTCGCCCTTCTGGAACCACGTTGTGAAATCCGGATCTTCGCCAAGCAGCGGCTGCTGCTCCTTCATCTTGGCGACGAAGTCCCAGGCTGGTTGCATGTTGGCCGGAATGTCCTCGAGCTTGCCGCCGCCGGCGACCTGTGCGGGGAAATGGAAGCCGATGCCGTCATTGTAGAGCGCGATGCGGCCCTTGTACTTGGGATCGAGCAGGTCCTTCCAGGACTTCGGCGCACCGTTCGGAAAGGCTTCCGGGCGGTAGGCAAGCACATAGACATAACCGTAGGTGTTGACGATTGGATAGCCGTCGAGACCCACCGGCTTTGCAAGATCGGTTGTGTTCTTCAGGTTTGAAAGATCCGACAGATCCTCGGTTACTCCGCGCAGCGCCGATTTCGTGGCGTTGGTGGTCGTGTCCCAGTTGATGTGGATCGGTGGCACGCGGCCTTGGGCGACAGCCGCCCAGACCTTCGGCTGGATTTCGTTATCCTCAGTCAGATCGTGGCGGACGGCGATGCCCGTCTTGGCGGTGAATCTATCGGAAACACCGGCTTTCAGGGCATCGACCCAACTGCCGCCCCAGGCGCGAACGATCAGTTCCTTCGGTTTTTCCGGCTCTTGCGCAAACGCGCTGGACAGGCCCAGTGAGGACAGACCGGCCGCTCCGCCGATGGTTGCGGCGCCCTGAAGGAACCGGCGTCGGGGGAGCATCATGGATGTCAGTTTACCTTCGCGCATTTTCTTCTCCTCTGGTTGACCGGTTTGTCCGGCTTACGGTTTGAATTCTAAAACATCGCCCGCGGTCCAGCCGAGATAAACGTCAGAACCCGGTTCCAGTCGGCTATGTTCGGACGGGTCATGATCGAAAACCCGCAGCAGCGTATCGCCGAGAGATGCGACCCGGACCTCGTAGACGACCCTCTCGCCCTCGAAGATCGCATCCGCCACCATCCCCTCGACAATCGTGTCGGCGCCGACCAGGCCGTGACGGGTCGGCGCGATGCGTATTTTCTCTGCGCGGATTGCCCGGCGTTCGCCGTCCGGCGCATCGAGGAAATTCGTCACGCCGATGAAATTCGCAACGAAGGCGTTCGAAGGGCTTCGATAGGTTTCGGAGGGCCGCGCCTTCTGCTGAATCTCCCCGCCGTCCATGACGATGATCTCATCGGATACAACGAGGGCTTCCCGCTGGTCGTGCGTCACGTTGATCGTGGTCACGCCGAGCTCACGCTGGATGCGGCGAAACTCGAGTTGCATCTCCTCACGCAATTTCCGGTCGAGGGCTGCGAGCGGTTCATCGAGCAAGAGCAGGTCCGGCTCGAACACCAGCGCGCGGGCAATCGCCACACGCTGCTGCTGGCCACCCGACAGCTCGTGCACCCGGCGGGTGCCGTAGCCGCCAAGACGTACCATGTCCAAATAGCGCTCGACCCGGGCGGGAATGGCACGCGCATCACTGCGCCGCATTTTCAGTGGAAAGGCGACATTCTCTGCGGCAGTCATATGCGGAAACAAAGCTAGCTTTTGGAACACCATGCCGATTGAACGTTTATGCGGGGGAACCGCACTGACAGCGGCGCCATTGATGAAGATTTCGCCGCTGGTTGGACGCTGGAAGCCGGCGATTAGTCGCAGCAGTGTGGTCTTGCCGGATCCTGAAGGCCCGAGAATCGTCAGGAACTTGCCAGTTTCCAGATCGAACGACGCCGACCGAACTGCATGCACACCATCATAGACCATGTTCACGGACTTGACGGATACGGCTACTGTGGGCCTTTCTAGCTCAGGCTTAATCGCCGATCCTTTGAGTGCAGCCGGCATCATGCTTTCCCTGCGCGGCGATCCTGCCGCATTAACAATGTTAGATTGAGGCAAGGTAGCCTCCATCGATCGGTATGCAGTGTCCCGTGACATAGCGGGAGGCGTCACTCGCAAGGAAGACGACGGCGCCTGCCACGTCGTTCATGTCGCCGAAGCGCCGCTGCGGGATCTTTTGTAGCATCGCTTCTTGCCACGCTGCGTCATGATAAAAAACATCGGTCATCGCAGTGCGGAAATAACCAGGTGCAATGGCGTTGACGCGAATCCCCTGTTGCGCCCACTCGGCGGCCAGAGCATGGGTCATACCCATCAGGCCGGATTTCGAGGAGCCGTAGGGAACCGCCGTTGGAACACCAACATAGGAGGTCAACGAGCAGAGATTGACGATTGCGCCGCCTGTGCCGAGCGCCACCATGTTGCGCGCTGCGGCCTGCGCGCAGAAGAACGCCCCCTTCAGATTGGTCGATACAATCCGCTCCCACAACGCCTCATCGACATCGAGAGCCGGCCGGATTTCTTCATAACCGGCATTATTGACGAGAATATCCAAGCCGTCCAACGCGCGCGCTGCAGCGTCGATGACAGACGCGCAGGAATCAACATCGCGGACGTCGTGGGCATAAGCGAAGGAGCGCTTGCCCGTGTTGCCAATGCGCGTTCTGGTCTCTTCTAAACCGTTGACGTCACGCGCAGTGACCGCGACGTCCGCGCCGGCGGATGCGAGCGCGTGGGCTATTGTCTGCCCCAGACCGCGGCTTGCGCCTGTCACAAGTGCCTTTCGCCCCGTCAGATCGAAGAGTGCCGCTACATTCATCGGGCTCGCCAAGGTCTAATTGCTTTCCTACTTCCGCATAGCACCATCTTTTTTAAAGGTTGTCTATACATATATGTACAAACAATAAGCTCTTCGGGTGGGTGAGTAAAAATCAGTCAATTTTGACTCGGCGCAAGGGTGATTACCCCAGCGCAGATCAATTTCGTGCAACCACACCGATCGAAACAGGTACCTTCCAATCAGTGAACAGCGCCATTTCCAAGAGGAGGTGACGGCGGAATCGGTCGAACTGAAGGCTGCAAATCAAACGCTTTGGGACCTGCTTCGTCGCAGCTCGACCATTCCGGCGATGTCATGCCGAGCCTTTCGATCTCTTCCGCAGTGTCACAGGGTTGATCGACCAATGGGACCGCCGATTTTAGGGGCGTACTTATGAACGCCGATGGCGGAGAGGGTGTCCGACCACGGCGATGGCCGCCGGGCATTTGATGCCGTAAAGATGCGAGCCCCGAACATGCAGCCCGTGCGGTGAGTTCGGGGCTCGCATGCCGTTATGCCATGCGGCGAATCTTGGCTTGAAGTTGCTGAGCCTGATTTTGCAAGACAGCGTATCGCGCTGCCGGTATCGCACCATTGTTATGGTCAGCCACTGCCATTGCTTCATGGCGTATCTGTGCATCGTCGGCCTTGAGGCGCTGATATTCAGCACTTGTGAGAAGACCGCGTGCCTTGTCCGCGTTCATGCTGCGGTTGTCGGCCCGAAGCTCGGCGAGGATCGTATCAAGCCGCGACCGGTAAACGTGAGCGGGGGCATAGGCCGGAACAACGAAGGTCGGACCTTGAGTGTCGTCGTTCGTGATGTCATCGTCCCCGCGCATAAAGGATTGGTCGCGGTGACCGTCGTGGTGATCATTATGGCCGGGATCGCCGTGGGAACCGGCGAAAGCAACGCCCATAGAGGCTGAGATGAAAATTGCGGAGATTGCTGCGGTTTTTGCAACAGAGAACATTTGCGTTACCTCTAATATAAAGACGTTCCTGAAACGTCTTTTGATAGGAAGCTATCCTATAGTGTCGCGTCACGGCGCGATTGCCGCCGGCAATACATAGCTTCGATCAGGAATATACTGCTCATGCCGCGTAAGATCATGTTAAATTAAAGTAATATTCAGATGCGTGCGGCTGCCACAATTTCGATGAATTGTGGGGAGCGTGACTTGTTGCAGTTATCGGAGAGACCAGGTCTTCGTAAGATGGGTTGGCCGGATCATGGAACTGACGAACAGCGGGGAGCGGATGCCTGCATCGCCGCCGATCTGATGGGCTCAAAGGAGCAGAGCCGCCTTCCTTTGAAACGAGGCGCTGGCATCCGTGGTCAGAGTGTGTCGCGCTGGGTGCGCAGATTGGCGACGACACGGCGGTTCTGCACCTTGCAGGACTTTTCCGTACAATCGCGCACTTCCCGGTCTTTGCCGTAACCCTTGGCCCACATCCGCGAAGCGCCTACACCCTTCGAGGCAAGATAGGCCATTACCGCATCGGCGCGCTTCTGAGACAGTGCCTCCATTTGGGAAGTGGAGCCGGAATCGTCGGCAAACCCCTGCAGCTTGAGCAGCCAGGCCTGATTGTTGTTTAGCCAGTTGGCCTGGTTATCCAGTGTTGCCATGGCGACGGAATCGAGCGTGGCAGAATCCTGCGTAAAATAGATTCTCCGGCCGACATTGAGGATGAAGTCTTCTTCGCTACCCGCCTTGACGTTCTCGAAGCCAGGGGCAGGATCGTTGGTTTGGCCGGTCATGGGAACCGCCGCGGGCTCTTCCACGGAAGCGACGTCGGCGGTGTTGCAGGCGGCGAGCGTCAAGAGCATGGCAGCGGCGAGAAGGCCTCTCGCATATCCGGGAGGAATAGACATCAGGCGATATTCCTTATTCGGCCGGAGCTGTTTGGCTGACCTGAGCGGCATTTTCAGCCTGGTCGGCGATGTGCGGCAGTACCTGCACAGCAGTGCCGATGGGACAGCGCTGATAGAGATCGATGGCGTCTTCGTTGAACATGCGAATGCAGCCGCTCGAAGCATCCTTGCCGATGCTTCCAGGTTCCAGAGTTCCGTGGAAGCGATAGCCGGTATCGACGCCGTCGCGCAGCAGATACATGGCGCGGGGACCAAGCGGATTCTTCGGTGAGCCCCCCGCCACGAATTCCGGCAATTCGGGATGGCGCTTGCGCATATCCGCTGGTGGCGTCCAGCGCGGCCATAACGACTTTCTGTCGATCGTGGCCCGGCCAAACCATTTGAAGCCCTCACGGCCGACGCCAACGCCGTAGCGGATAGCTGTCTTGTTTTCCATGATTAGATAGAGAAAATGGTGCCTTGTGTCGACAACGACGGTACCGACCGGCTCACTGCTGAAATATCTGACAACCTGGCGGTGCCACTGCTTGTCGATCTTGGCAAAGTTGGTCTTGCGGTAGGTCACGCCATTGTCGATGGTGGTGCCGGTAAAGTAGGAAGTGGCCTGGGCGAATAGAGGCTTCTGGACCGCCCCGGCACCAAGAAACGCCAAACCACCAATCATCAAATTCCTGCGGGTCCACACCATCGGCAACATCCCCCCGAAAGCCAAGCCGTGAAGGGGCAGTAAATCAGATTTTCTATTTGCTACAACAGAAAACTCCTCAGGGCCGGCCGATCCAGCTGCAACCAGGCGCTTTGGGGGCGCGATCGATGGTGCTGAACAGCACAGACCCAAGTGTCCAGGCTTTGATTTTCGGATATTTCGGCCAAGCGGTGAGCGCGACGGATGGCCGGTTCAGCTATCATCTTCCACTGGATGTGAAACTTACTGGGGGTCTATGCGCATGAGCAGCCCATGACCTGGTCAGAAACCGAAGCCTGGGTGTTGCGTCATGCGGGCACAAAAAAACGATCAGTCCGAGGCTTTTCAATGCCTGGGACTGGCAGCACCTGATGGGAGGTGAAATCCCACGATTCAAAGTCTTCACGTCTGGGTGACGACCACGATCGCGGGATGATGGCGCTTAAACGCTTGGCTTCTTTTTTGGAGCCGGCAGCAGGCCGTCCCGCTGAAGCTGCTTGCGAGCAAGCTTGCGCTGGCGGCTGATAGCTTCCGACTTCTGCCGTGCCTTCTTTACGGACGGCTTCTCGAATGCCTCGCGCAGCCGCATCTCACGAAAGACGCCTTCACGCTGGAGTTTTTTCTTCAGTACGCGAAGCGCCTGATCAATGTTGTTGTCGCGAACCAGTACCTGCATTTAAAACCTTTCGACACTTGCAACTGCGCAAGAGAGCGGGCAATCTAACGTTTTTGCCGGACTTTACCAGCGGGCAATGCAACGATTTTTCGCGAAAATGGGGTTATCGGAAATATTTCGAGTCGTGCAGACCGTCACAAAGTCCACCGTGAATAGTTTTGGGGGCTGCGCGGCCCTGCCGTGACGTCCCTGAAACCGCGGCATATCGTCGAAGAATGTGCTGCCCCCGCTACGCGTTGTCGAAGGGCTTGCCATCCTTGTGCACGAACCGGCCGTCTGCATTGGAGCTCATTACGTCGATATCCGAGCAGGTGGTGAGGTCGTCCCACTGACGCGAGCCCATTTCCAGATAAACAACCGTCGCCGCCGACCTGTTGATCATGTGATGGCCATTGCCGGAGTTTTTTGGAAACGCCGCGCAATCACCCGCCCGCAACACCGTCTCGCCATCGTCCTCGACAAGAACAACCTGACCTTTCAGAATATAGACCAGCTCGTCCTCGTGACTGTGCCAGTGACGCTGGCTGGACCAGCCGCCGGGCGGCAGTGCCATCAGGTTAACGCCGAAATCCTGAAGCCCGCCGGCATCGCCCAGACGTTTGCGCGTCCGTGTCGCGCAAGGGGCGTCATAGGGCGGCGGATAACCTGAGCCCTTGATGGCGGGCACGGCGGCAATATCGATCTTGGGCATGGCGCTTCTCCCTCGTTCGGTTTCGGCAGTTTAAACCAGCGCAACGCGCGAGTCCGGTACCTAAATTTTGGGTAGCGAACGCTACGGCTTCGGCGGGATCACCTTGCCGGGGTTCATGATGCCGTTCGGGTCGAGCGCCGTCTTGATCCGGCGCATGACGCCGATCTCGGCTTCGCTCCGTGAATGGTCGAGAAAATCGCGCTTCAGTGTGCCGATACCGTGTTCGGCCGAGATCGAGCCTTTGTAGGTCCCCACCAGATCATAGGCGATGGCATCGATTTCGTGCAGATCGTGCTCGCTCGGCGTCTGGACCGCGATCGCTACATGCAGATTGCTGTCGCCGACATGGCCGAAGAAGGAGACATGGGCGGCAGGGAAGCGGGCGAGCAGCGCTTTCTCGCAATCGCCGGCGAAATCATCGAGTTGGCCGACCGGCAGGCTGACGTCGAGATTGATCAGCCCGGGCAGCAGCTGATCCATCATGTGGCCCTCCCGCACCGACCAGAAGGCGCGGGCCTCTTTTTCCGACTGGGCGATCAGCGCGTCGGTGACCAGGTCATCTTCGAAGGCCTGGCCGAGGAAGGTCTCGAAACGTTCCTTATCCTCATCTCGGCCATCGACATCCTGCTCGATGATGACGAAGAATGGATAGGCCTTGTCGAAGAATGTCAGGTTGAGCGCTTCGGCATTGAAACGGAAATAGCTTTGCCACATGGCCTCAAAAGCCGACAGACCGGACAACCCGCGCTGGGCGGATTTCAGCAGCGTAACGACCTGGGCGTAGCTTTCGATGGCGCAGAGCGCCGTCAGCCGGGCGGCGGGCAGAGGTTTCAGGCGCAGCACGGCGCGGGTGACGACGCCCAGCGTGCCTTCCGAGCCGATGAACAGCTGGCGCAGATCGTAGCCGGTGTTGTTCTTGGTCATGCGGTTGAGCGACGACAGCACGGTGCCATCGGCGAGTACGGCCTCAACGCCGAGCACGTTGTCGCGGGTGACACCATGGCGGATGACGCGGATGCCGCCGGCGTTGGTGGAGATGTTGCCGCCGATCTGGCAAGAGCCGCGGGCACCGAGATCAATCGGCAGCAGAAAGCCGGCGGTTTCGGCCACCAGTTGTGCCACTTCCAGCGGTGTGCCGGCCAGAACGGTCATGGTGCCGGCGGCCGTGTCGATATCCTCGACACCGGACATGCGCTCCAGCGAAATCGCGATATCGCCAGCGCGCGCATTGGCGCCGCCGGCAAGGCCGGTCAGTCCGCCCTGCGGCACGACGGGCTGGCGGTGACGGTCGCAGATGGCCAGTGCGGCTGAGACCTGTTCGGTGCTTGCGGGACGCAGCACAGCAAGCGGCAGGAATGTGCCGGTGCCGCTGGCATCACTGCGGTAGCGGCCACCGATGGCCTCGCCGGTGAGCACGACGTCTGAGCCAAGGGCTTCGATCAGGTCGTCGATGACGGTCATGGTTCTGGTCTCCTATCATCGGCCCTTGGTATGAGAGGGGTGGGAGCATGGAGGAAGGCGGGCAGGTCGGCGACCGTGCGGCAGCCGAGCTGGGCCATGGCGCCGGACAGTTCGGTCTTGAGGATGGTCATCAGGTGATCGCCGCCGGAAGCGCCCATTGCAGCGCTGGCAAAGACGAAGGGTCGGCCGATCAGAACGAAATCGGCGCCGAGCGCCAGCAGTCGCGCGACATCAAGGCCGGAGCGGACACCGCCATCGGCGGCGATCGGCACATCGGGGCCGATGGCGCTGCGGATGGCGGGCAGGACGGAGATGGCGGTGGGGGCCGCATCGAGCTGGCGGCCGCCATGATTGGAGACGATCAGGCCATCGGCGCCCATGGAGAGGTAAGCCTGTGCTTCCGAAACGTCGAGCACGCCCTTGATCAGCAACCTGCCCTTCCAGGCATCGCGGATGCGGCGGACACGCTCAGCGCCAAGATGACCGGTCATGACGCGGCGGACGAATTCCGCCGACTGCTTCAGCGACGAACCCTTGGGATAGTAGGGTGACAGGTTTTCAAAATCGGGGATTCCGTGGCGCAGCACATGGCTTGCCCAGTGCGGATGGGTGGCGATCTGGAACATCGTCTTCAAATCGAGGATCGGCGGCACGGACATGCCGTTGCGGATGTCACGCTCGCGCCGGGTCGGCGCGGGGATATCGACGGTCAGCACCAGCGTCTGATAGCCGGACCGGGCCGCACGGGCGATCATATCGGCTTCCATAGTGGGATCGTTGGGCGGGTAGAACTGGAACCAGCCGTTATCGCCGGTGGTCGGGCCGATGGTTTCCATTGCGCGGTTAGCAAAAGTCGAAAGTACATGCGGGATATTATGGGCCTTGGCAGCCTTGGCCAGCGGCACTTCGCAGCCGGGCCAGAGCAGACCGGCAAGGCCGAGCGGGGCGACGCCGAACGGTGCATCGAACCGCTTGCCGAACAGGGTGACGCTGAGATCCGGGGAAGGGGCCTCGGAGAGGTAGCGTGGCATCAGCTCGATCATGTCGAAGCTGTCGACATTGCGCTGAACGCTGCTTTCCCGGCCAAGGCCGCCGATCAGATAGTCATGCACGAACCCCGGCATGCGCCGCGCGGCGGCCGCCTCCATATCAGGAATGCAGGGAAAACGTCTGTGAAGATCTGTCATGCTTGGTCCGGATGCTCCTCGAATCGATCACGAGCTTAGCGGTTTTTGAGGGATGGTCGAAGGTTCCCTGAAGGTGGCAGTCGGATGGTCCGAAAAATCAACTGTCCCGTATCTGGAAGATGTGAGACAGTTAAATCTCGGGAGGGACGATGAGATGTTTCCTCAATCAGAAACCGCCTGTTTCACGATCGCCGATATCACCGGCTATACCGGCTTTCTTGCAGGTGTCGAGCTCGACCACGCCCAGGACATCATAGCCGACCTGATGGATACGGTCGTGCGGGCCTTGCGACCTCCGTTCCGGCTTGCCAAATTCGAGGGCGATGCTGCGTTTGTCTACGCGGTCACCGACAGGATCGACGGACCACTTCTTCAGGATGCCATCGAGTCTGCCTACTTCTCTTTCCGCAGGCGGCTGCGCAATATCAAGCAGGCAACGACCTGCGAGTGCCTTGCCTGCACGAACATGCAGCAGCTGGACTTCAAGTTCGTCAGCCATCATGGCGAGTTCATCCGGCAAAAGATGGCCGGCCGCGAGGAACTGGCCGGTCGCGACGTCATCCTCGTTCATCGCCTTCTTAAGAACGCCGTGAACGAACGGCCGCATGGACACGCCTACGCGCTCTATTCCGATGCCTGTATCCGGGCGATGGACATCGACCCCGTCAAGCAGGAGCTCGTCGGGCACCGGGAGCAGTTCGACATAATCGGCGACGTGACATGCTGGGTGCGGGATCTCGAAGGGGCATGGCAGGCGGAAAACAACCGCCAGCGCCACGAGGTGGTCCGCGACAAGGCCGCGATGGTGATTGAATTCGAGATCGCGGTGCCGCGTGCGACCATTTGGGACTATTTCACGTCGCCAAGTCTCCGGCCCAAATGGCGGGCTGCGGACGAGGTGCGCGAAGCCGTCGCCCATGGCCGGCGCGGGGTCGGCACCGTCAATCATTGCATGCATGGGAAAGATGCGATGATCGAGGAAGTGCTTGACTGGCGCCCGTTCGATCTCTTGACGCTGACCACGCTGGTGCCGGTGCCCGATGCCCCGAAGATCCTGATGACCTACGCGTTTTTCGAAAACGCCGGCGGCGGGACGCACATCGAAATTCGCATCGCCAAACCCAAGCCCAAGGACCAAGCCTTTCTCCAGAAAGTCGGGGCGGTGTTCCACGAGCATATCACCGCCGAAATGGCGGCTCTTCGCCAGATGCTGGAGGGGCAGGACAGGGCGACGGCGATCGAGGAGCCGGCCCTGCCGAAATCGGGGCACCGGTTTTTGCATCAACCCATTCACGAACGTTGATTTCAGATCGCGCAGCAACGGTTTTTCATGCTCCCCCGGATGCTTTGCAAGTGTTGAAATCGGCTAAAAGCCCCTCACCCTAACCCTCTCCCCGCCCGCGGGGAGAGGGGATTACAGAGGTTGCCGTTTGTCCTTCTCCCTGCTTGCGGGGAGAAGGTGCCCGACAGGGCGGATGAGGGGTATTTTCGAGGCGTTACGCCGCCTCGCGCACCAGCGCCTGCGCCATGCAATGAATGCCGCCGCCGGTTTTGGAGATTTCGCTCATGTCGATGGCGGCGACTTCGAAGCCGCGGGCGCGCAGTTTCTCGATCAGCGTTTTAGACGATGTCGGGGCGATGACGCGGTCCTTGCCGAGTGACATAAAATTGCAACCGAGCGCCATCGTATCCTCGAAGGGAACGTCGATGATCTCGTGGCCCTTGGCCTTCAGCCACTCAACGATGCCCGGTTCGGTGCAGGCAAGGCAGACGGCCGTCAGTTTCGGGGCGATCGGCACGACCATGAGGTCGATATGGACGTAATATTCATCGATGAAGGCAAGACGGGTTTCCCAGCCTTCTCGTCTGAACCAGTCCTCCACCTGGCGGGCGCCTTCCTCCTGCGTGCGCGCGCCGCCGCAGCCGATCAGCACGCAACCATCCTCGATGACGTTGAAATCGCCGCCCTCGAATGTTCCTGCCGTCACCATGTCGTAGATGGGGATGCCGAGTTTTTCATAGGTGCGGATGGCGGCATAATTTTCGCCGCGTCGCCACCAGTTGGCCATGGCGGTGATGATGGCGCCATAGGGGGTCATGACGCTGCTGTCGCGCGAATAGACCTGCATTGGCAGCTCCGGAGTCGGCTCGTGCCAATGGATTTTGACGCCGAAATGCTCATAAGCCGAAACTAGTTCCTTATGCTGCGACTGTGCCACCTGGATATTGCAGGGCGCCTCGCGCAGATGCTTGCGCGACAGCGAACTGGTCGACAGATGCCGCAGATGCGCCGGCGAACCGAGCAGCACGTCCGTCAGCGGATCGGTCTCGTTCTTGAAGCCCCAGCGGGTTAGCGGTGCGGTGCCGCCCTTCGGGTTGCGGCGTTGAAGCGAAAAGGGCTCGTTGAACTGCATGTCATGCCTCCGGGGTTGAGGGTTTGGGGATCCACCAGTCGCGGCCACGGGCTGTGGTCACATATTCAGGCCAGCGGAAGTGGATGGGTGGTTCGTAGTCGCAAAGGGGCGGGATCCATTTCGAACCACCGATGCCGCCACCGGTGCGCTCATTGAATTCGGTTTTGGCCGCGGTGCGAACGGTTTGGTCTTCCAAAAGCCGGACGGCCGAGACGGCAATGGTCTTGGCGGCACAAAGCACGGTCGGGTCGATGGTGGCGGGAATGCCGCCAAGCGCATTGGAGACCCAGACGGGATAGGTGTAGCCGGTCGGGGCTTTGAGCGCCGGGCGGGCGATGTAGAAGCGGGCGGTCGGGGCGTGCCAGCTCATGTCGGTGTAATCGTCCGAGGTGGAATTCAGCTGCGACGGGGCGAGGTCCCGGCGCAGAATGGCTTCAGCGTCCTGCGGGGCAATCAGTTTTTCCATCTCGTCGATAAAGGGCTGTGCCATCGCTTCTACGCCGAGATTGGCCTGGATTTCGCGTGCGGCGGTCCTTGCGGTTTCATCCCAGCGCGGCGGGCCGACGCTTTTGAGCGCGTCCCAGACGAGATTGGCCATCGCGTGGTTGGCAAGGCCCGGCCGGGATTTGCATACCCAGTGGCGCTCGGTCCGGCAGCCGGTCATCGCAGCTGCGGCCGTGGCGTTGCGATCGAGGACCGAGGCCACCTGTTCGGCCATGGCGATGGTGGGCACGCGGATCATGTATTGGATTTCGGCAAGGCCGGCCGGCAGGTTGTCGGCAGTTGCTTGGCCCGCCGTCAGGATCGCTTCGCTGATCGACCAGCCGCCCTGATGAGTGAGCATTGAATCGCGCAGCGCCTTGGACGCCATGTACATGGTCATCAGCGCATCGTTGGCGCCCGGCGCGCGCACGGCGGAATGCGATTGCGGGATCGGTGCGTCGTCGCTGCGGCCCCAGGCTTCCGGCTGGTCGCAGACGAAGCGGTAGATCATCGAGTAGGCGGCGCCGCAATGGGTATCCCAGCGCACCGTATTGCACATCGGCAGCATATAAAACGGGTGGAACGAGAACATGCCATCCAGGCCGTCATAATAGCCCTTGGCCGCATGGATCGGCTTGGAGCCGCGCACCTTTTCGGCGGGTTCGCCGGTGAAGCGCAGGGTTCCTTTGATGTCGTGCCGCTGCATCGCCGCCTTGGCTGCAAGCAGGCCGCCGAGCGCGCCGATGCCGAGCGCCGAATGCGGATCGGTATGACCACCTGCCTCGAAGCTAAGGTTGTCGCGCGGCTCTCTTCTGGTCGTTGCCGCCTGGCAATTGCCGGGCACGGCATCATATTCAGCATACATCCCGATGACGGGTCCCGAGCCGTTTCTCCATTCGGCGCAGAAAGCCGTCGGCATTCCGGCTGAACCTTCCTCGACGGAAAAGCCCTGTTTGCGCAGCAGATCGACATACCAGGCAGCGGATTCATATTCCCGCCATGCCGTTTCGCCGAATGAGAAGATCCGTGCCGTCCAGTCCGACAGATCGGCCCGGTTGGTTTCGACATAGGTCAAAGCAGATGTCTGGGCGGCGGATATCGGCACGAGGGTTTCGTTTCGCTGGAGGGATCGGCTGACGTGCTGCGGTTAGTTAAGCGCCGAACCGATCATCGAAAAAGTGAAATGTTTTCCCGTCTTCGACAAATTAAGTTCGCCAATGCTCAAGATCCCGACTAGCCTTCCGTTGAAATCAGGAGGGAGCCAATGCAGAGAGTCCCGTCGACACAGGCATTGCGTGCGCTGGAGAGTTTTGCACGCCACGGCACGGTCTGGAAGGCCGCCGACGAGCTGAACCTGACGCGCAGCGCCATCAGCCATCAGCTGCGGTTGCTGGAACGGGAACTCGGCTTCCAGATCTTCAACCGGGTGGGAACGCGGATCGAGCTGACGGAACAGGGGCTGGGATATGCCGCCGATATCAGGCAGGCGCTGAACGCCATTGCCGGGTCCGCCTCGCGCCATGCCAGCCGCGGTGTCAGCGGCTCGATCACCGTCAGCTGCCCGCCGGGCTTTGCCTCCAACTGGCTCTGCAGCTACATCTCGCACTTCCGCGACGCCTATCCGGACGTTCGCATTTCCATCGTCACGCCGCGCCGGCTCGACGATATCAGCAATCCCGATGTCGACGTGTTCATCGCGTTCGGCACGGGAAACTGGCCATCAATGCAGGTGGAGCTGATCATCGAGGTGGAGTTTGCGCCGCTCTGCAGCCCGGTGTTGCTCAACAAGATCGGCGGTTTGAATGAACCCAGCGACATCAAGAAGATGTGCCTGCTGCACCTCACCGATTACGAGGACTGGGAAACTTGGCTGGCGCTGGCGGGGGTTGACCAGGGCTATGCTTCGACCGGCATCGTCTTTTCCGACATGAACCTGGTTTTCGCAGCGACGCTCTCGGGGCAGGGCGTTGCGGTGGGGGATCGTTTTACCTGCCGGCACGCCATGAACAGCGGCCAATTGGTGCAGCCCTTCGACATCAGCATCAATTCCAGCCGCTCCTATTATCTGGTGACATCGGAGGCGAAAGCCGACAATCAGGCCGTCGTCGCTTTCAGTTCGTGGCTGCGCTCGCAGATGCTTAAAAATGACGCAGATGCCTAGTCACTCCGCCTATGGAGCGAGCGGCTTTTGGCAAATTATATTTGTCCAAGCGGCGAAAAGATTTCGTTTGTCCTGTTGCTAAAACACTCCTACGATTTCAGCGTTGAAAAGGAGCGTCGATGAAGAGCGGACACGAGGCGGCCGAGATCACAGCAAGCGGGATAGGCAAGGCCTATGGCGATTTCCATGCCCTGCGTGATATCTCGCTGACGATTGGCTCCGGTGAATTCCTGACGCTTCTTGGGCCTTCCGGCTCGGGTAAGAGCACATTCCTGATGATTCTGGCCGGCTTCGAAACTCCGACATCCGGAAGCTTGCGGAAAAACGGCTCCGACATTACTGGCGTGCCCGCCGAAAAACGCGCCTTCGGCATGGTCTTCCAGGGCTATGCGCTGTTTCCGCATATGACCGTCGAACAGAACATTGCCTTTCCGCTGCAGGTGCAGCGACGCCCGGACAACGATATCAAGCGCAGCGTCAATACGATCATCGACCGCGTCGGTCTGCGCGGACATGAGAAAAAACGGCCGACCGGCTTGTCTGGCGGACAGCAGCAGCGTGTGGCGCTGGCGCGCGCACTGGTATTCGAGCCCTCCGTACTTCTGCTCGATGAGCCGTTTTCGGCGCTCGACAAGAACCTCCGCTCCTCGATGCAGGAAGAAGTCCGTCGGCTGCATCAGGAGACCGGTACCACCTTCGTGTTCGTCACCCACGACCAGTCCGAAGCATTGGCGCTCTCGACCCGCATCGGCATCTTCAATCACGGGCAGTTGCAGCAACTGGGAACGCCGAAGGATGTCTACGAGCGGCCGGCCAACCGATTTGTTGCGGAGTTCCTGGGCGACGTCAATTTCCTGTCGCTCTCCGGGGTAAAGGCAACGGCTGACGGTGCCGAGGGATTGTTCGAGGGGCATCCAATGCGGATATCGGCGCCCGGCCAGGCCGTCAGCGAACATTTTGCCATCCGGCCCGAACATATGGTGATGTTCGAGCAGGCGCCTGGCGAGGGAAACATGCTGAAGGCGGAGATCGGCGAAATCACCTATCTCGGCGCCGAAACGCGTTTTGGCCTGAAGACATCAGGCGGCATCGATCTCGTTTTGCAAATGCCCACGCGCGAGGTGAAAAGCGCCTTTCAACCGGGGCGGCAGGTCTGGGCCGGCTGGCCCGCCAACCAGGGTTTCTTTCTGTAAGTGCTTTGAACGTGCATGCACGAGCGACGCCGATAAAGGCGCGCCGCAAAAACCAGAGGAGAACGGCATGAGCGAAATATTGGCGAATGGCGGCATATCCCGCCGCAGATTTACCCAGCTGGCGGGGCTGTTTCTGTCCGTCAGCCCGATTGCGCTTGGCGCGACGCGCGGCTGGGCAGCCGAAGGTGAACTGGTCTTCGTCAACTGGGGCGGCGATGCCGGCCCGGCCTATGACAAGGCCTATGGAGCACCCTTCAAGGAGGAAGCCGGCATCACGGTGAAACAAGACGGCTCGGGCCCGACCGAAGGTGCTGTCGCGGCGCAGTTTTCAAGTGGCAAGCCGGCCTGGGATATCGTCGATATCGACCCCTTCTCGGCAGAAGCGCTTGGCAAGAAAGGCATGATGGAGCCGATCGACTATGCGATCATCGACAAGACGAAGATGCGCGAAGGTTTTGGCTGGGAGTTCTCCGCCTCGACCTATTTCTTCTCCTATATCATCGCCTACGACGCGTCGAAATTCGGCGACAAGGTGCCGACCGGCATGGCCGACTTCTTCGACGTGGAAAAGTTCCCCGGTAAGCGTTCGCTCTACAAATGGGGTGCTGGCATGTGGGAAGCAGCGCTTCTTGCCGACGGTGTCGAGCCGGCAAAGCTCTACCCGCTCGATCTCGAGCGCGCCCACAAGAAGATCGCCGCTTTCAAGGACAATGTTGTTTCCTATTGGGGTGGCGGCGCCGAAAGCCAGTCGGTGCTTTTGAACGGCGAAGCCTCGATGGCACTGATCTGGTCGACCCGCGCCGGACTGATCGAGAAAGATTCCGGCGGTTCGATCAAGTTTATCTGGGATCAGGGCCTGATTTCGCCCGGCGCCATGGGCGTGATCAAGGGCAATCCGGGCGGCAAGGACAACGCGATGAAGTTCATCGCCTCGGCGCAGGACCCGAAGAAGCAGGTCATCATGTTCGAAATGCTCGGCCAGGGGCCGGCAAACCCGGCCGCCGATGCGCTGCTTTCGCCGGAACAGGCGCGTCTCAGCCCCGTCGATCCGGCCAACATGTCCAAGCAGATCGCGCTCGACATGGCTTGGTACGAGACCAATTACGGTCCTGCGCTGAATGAGTATACGAAGATCATTTCGGCTTAACTCGGACAATTCCCTCCCCCTGTGGAGAGGGTGGGGGAGGGATTTCTTTTTTACGGTAAAGAACTCTTCCCGGCCCTTCGGGCCACCCTCCCCACAAGCGGGAGGGCTCGCTCTGTGCCCGCTGTAACCTCCGACCCCAACCATTTGATCCCGCATCCAGAAAGGAGAGCCGCCATGGAATCCGATCGACTGAAACCGGCGCTCCTACTTGGGCCTCTCGTGCTGTTTCTCGGCCTTGCCTATCTCGTGCCGTTCCTTGGCGTCATGCAATGGAGCGTCACCCTGCCGGAGCCTGGGTTCGGGCAATATGGCAAGGCGGTCACCGATCCGTTGATCCAGTCGGTGTTTTTCCGCACGTTCCGCATTTGCCTGATCGTCACTGTTTGCGCGGTGATTGCGGCTTACGCGATTGCCTATGTCTGGGTGCGCGGCACACCGGCACAACGGCTGGTGACGGAGCTTTGCATTCTCATTCCCTTCTGGATTTCGGTGCTGACCCGCGCTTTCGGCTGGGTGGCGCTTTTGTCCAATCGCGGGCTGATCAACACCTGGCTGCAGGCGGCCGGCATCCTTTCCGAGCCGCTGACGATGGTGCGCAACGAATTCGGTGTCGTGCTCGGCATGGCGCATTTTCTCATACCGTTTGCCGTCTTTCCGATCGCCTCCTCCATGCGCAGTCTTGACGAGCGCGTATTCCTCGCCGCCCGCGGCATGGGTGCTTCGCGGCTGCGGATTTTCTGGTCGATCTTCGTGCCGATGACGCTGCCGGGCATTCTCGGCGCCGGGCTGATGGTCTTCGTCTTCGCGCTCGGCTTCTTTATCACGCCGGCCATTCTTGGCGGTGGCCGCAGCGTCATGATCGCCGAGCTGATCTACCTGCGCCTGTTCCAGAGCCCCGACTGGGGGCTGGGCGCTGCCATCAGCGTCATCCTCATGCTCATCGTCGGCGCGCTCCTGATCCTGATGCTGCGGCTCGTGCGGCCGAACAAGATGCTGGGTTGAGCCGATGTCGATGAAGCCCACGCCCATTGCCGTTTTCCTCGCTTTTGCCGTGGCGCTGTTCCTGCTCCTGCCGCTGATCGCCGTCGTGCCGGTCTCCTTCACCCCCGCGCGTTTCCTGTCCATGCCGACCGATGTCTGGTCGCTCCGGCATTACCAGGCGCTCCTCGACAATCCGGCCTGGCTGCAGAGCATCTGGCTCAGCCTGCGCATCGGTATCCTCAGTTCAGTGATCGCGACGTTGCTGGCACTGATGTTCAGTCTCGGCATCTGGATGTTCCGCCCGTGGTTCGGCAGCCTGCTGTTCGGCTTCGTGCTGTTGCCGATGGTGGCGCCGCCGGTGGTTTCGGCCATCACGCTGTATTTCTTCCTGACGACCCTGTCCAAGGTCAACGATGTCGTCGCCTACGATACTTGGGTCGGCGTTGCGATTGCCCATGCGGTAATGATCGCGCCGTTTGCGGTGGTCATGGTGACGGTTGCGCTTGCGCAGGTGGACCGGCGGATCGATCTGGCCGCGCGCGGTTTCGGCGCCTCCGTCAGCCAGCGGATATTCAAGATCATCCTGCCGAACATTAAGTTCGGCGTGTTCACCGCCTTCTTCCTCTCCTTCGTGCTCTCCTGGGAAGAGATCGGCGTGACGCTGTTCATCACCAGCGTTGATGCGGTGACGCTGCCGCGGATGATGTGGATGGGTTTGCGCGACAATATCGATCCGGCCATCGCGGCGATCTCGGTGATCCTGATCATTATCGTTATCACGGTCATCCTGGTTAAGACCGCCATCACCCTCAAGCTTTCCCGTAAATCCTGAGATAACGAGCCGCAGGTCTTGCGCGCGGTTGAATTATACAATTGTATAGCAATGAATGAGACGAGGAACACCCGCATGATCAGCACCGGCATGTATCTGACGAAACTGCTGACGTCCTATGGCGTCGATACCGTCTTCGGCATTCCGGGCGTGCATACGGTCGAGCTTTATCGCGGGCTGGCCGGCAGTACGATCCGGCACGTGACGCCGCGCCACGAGCAGGGGGCGGGTTTCATGGCCGATGGTTATGCGCGGGCCACCGGCAGGCCGGGCGTCTGCTTCATCATCACCGGGCCGGGCATGACCAATATCGTCACCGCGATGGGCCAGGCCTATGGTGACAGTATCCCGATGCTGGTGATCTCGACCGTCAATGCGCATGGCCGGATGGGCTCGGGCGAAGGCTGGCTGCATGAGCTGCCCAACCAGCAGGCGCTGGTGAGCGGCGTCTCAGCCTTCAGCTGCACCGTCAACCGGCCGGAGGACCTGGCACCGGCTTTGGCGCGGGCCTTCGCGATCTTCGACAGCGCCCGGCCGCGTCCGGTGCATATCGAGCTGCCGATCAACGTCATGCTCGCTTCGGCAGAGCACTTTGCCCTGCCGCAAAAGCCTGTCCGCCTGTCGCGACCGGCCGGTGACGTTAGCGCATTGAAGGCAGCGGCAACATTGCTTGACGGCGCGAAGGCACCGGTCATCCTGGTGGGCGGCGGCGCAATCGGTGCGGCAGCGCAAATCCGCGCGTTGGCGGAAAAGCTCGATGCGCCTGTGGTGATGACCACCAATGGCCGAGGCATCCTGCCGTTGGGGCATACGCTGGCGGTCAACCTTTCAGCCAGCATGCCGGCCACCCGCGCGCTGATCGAGGCCGCCGATGTGGTGCTCGGCATCGGCACGGAGCTTGGGCCGACCGATTACGATATGTACGAGGATGGGCTCTTTTCCATTCCCGGTGCCTTCATTCGCGTCGATATCGATCCGGCGCAACTAATGCGCACCCACGCACCCGAAATCGGCATTGTCGGCGATGCGGCGGCCTGCGCGGCCGGGTTGGCGGAGCTGGTGGCGCAGTGTGTTCACGATGGTGCGGCGCGCGCGGCGCAGGTCGAAACACTCGTCCACCGCGACGTTCCGGCCGCCATGCTCGACGACCTGATCATTCTGGAAACGATCCGCGATACACTACCGGACGTGCTGATCGCCGGGGATTCGACTCAGCTCGTCTATGCCGGCAACACAGCCTATGAGGCGGCCTCGCCGGGCTCCTATTTCAACTCGGCGACCGGTTACGGCACGCTCGGCTACGGCCTTCCGGCGGGCATCGGCGCCAAGATCGGGCGGCCGGAGCGGCCGGTCGTGGTGCTGGCGGGAGACGGCGGCCTGCAGTTCTCGCTGGCCGAACTTGCCTCGGCAATGGAGGCGAAGGCGCCTGTCATCCTGATGCTGCATGACAATGGCGGCTATGGCGAAATCAAGTCCTACATGGTGTCGAAGAACATTCCGACGCTCGGCGTCGATCTGCATACGCCGGATTTCATCGCCATCGGCCGGGCCTATGGCTGGCATGCGGAACGACTGGAGAGCTTCGAGGCCTTGAAGCCAGCGCTTGAAGCGGCGCAGGGAAGGGACGTCCCGACCATACTGGTGTTCGGCGACGCTTTTCGCGTGCAGGCGGCGGGCGGCAAGCGGTAGTTGGAACGCCTGTCACTCGGCCGGCTGCACCCGGGCAATCGACATCGCTGCATAGCCGCCTGATGTCAAAAGAATGATGACGCAGACATAGATGTCGGCGGTCATGGTGAGCCCGACGGCGCGCGAGAGGAACCCGGCGAGGATGGCGGGAATGCTGAAGGCGAGATAGCTCTGGACATAATACGCTGAAAGCAGCCCGGCGCGTTCCTCCGGCTTGGCGAGCGGCATGATCGTGCTGACGGCGCCGAGGAAGCAGGAGCCGAAGCCGGTACCGGCGATGATCGTGCCGGAAAACAGCAGCGCCACAAGACCGGTGTGGACGCCGGCAACGACGATCAACAGCCCGGTCATCATCGTAAAGACGCCAAGCGTCAGGTTGGCACGAGCCGGCTTCTGCCGCCGGAAAAAGACCGCGAGTGCGCCGCTGAGCGTGAGGGCCGCAACGGTCAGGCCGCCGGTCATCGGTGAATGATTGCCGGTGGCGGCACCCACGAGCGACGGCATCAAAGAGAGATAGAAACCGCCGAGCGACCAGATCGAGATATTGATCGGTGTGATGGCCATCAGCGACGGGCGGACCTGCGGCGGCACGCCGGCATGCGGGCGCAGCGATGCCAGCGCGCCGGGCTTGGACACAGCCGTTTCGGGAACGCTCCAGATGAAGACGGCCTGCGCCAGCAAGGCTGCGAAAACCACGAGATAGACCAGACGCATCGGATCGGGCGCGAACTGGACGAGCGCGCCGGCGCCCAACGCACCGACGGCCATGCCGAGAAGCGGCGAAATGCTGTTGACGATCGGTCCTGTTGTCTTGTTGGCGTCGACCAATGCTGCGCCGATGGCGCCGCTGGCGGCCCCCGTGGCGAGGCCCTGGACGATGCGGGCGGCGATCAGCCAGGCCGGACTGTCTGCCAGTATGAACAGCAGCATTGCGGCTGCCTGCAGCAGGATGGCGGCGAAGATGACGGGCCGCCGGCCGATATGGTCGGATAGGGAGCCGACGATCAAAAGGGTCGTCAGCAGGCTGAAGGCATAGACGCTGAAGATGAAGGTGAGCAGGATCGGCGAGAAATGCCAGTTCACCTGATAGAGGTGATAGAGCGGCGTCGGCGCTGCGGATGCGGCAAGGAACGTGACCAGCGTCACCGCATGGAAGCCCAGGGCCCAGCGCCGTTTGGCGGGTGAAAGGCTGCCGGGAACAGGTTCACTTTTGCTCGACATAGCGCTATGGTTCCTAAAAGCTAAAATATTGCTTTAGCCCTTGTAGAGCGAAGCCGGTCTAAAAGCAAATTATTTGCGTTAGTGGTTTTGGGAGGCGAGCAGTAAGCGGAGATGGTGCGATGACCATACGGGAGAATATCAGGCCGGGCGGGCGCAGTGCCCGTGTGCAGGCCTCGGTGCACCAGGCGGTGCGCGGCCTCCTGTCGACGATGGACCGGAGCGACGTGACGATCCCGCTGATTGCCACTGAGGCTGGCGTCACGCCGTCAACGATCTACCGGCGCTGGGGCGATCTGCAGGAACTGCTGGCCGATGTGGCTGTCGAACGCCTGCGCCCGGATGTGGCCCCGAAGGATACAGGTTCGGCGCGCACCGATCTTATGCAATGGGCCGAGCAATATGCCGATGAAATGGCCTCCGGCATCGGCCGGGCGATGATCCGAGACGTGCTCGCCAGCGTTGGCGCAGATACCGGCAATGCCGGAAAATGTTGCAGCTATACCCGCGAACAACTGCAGATCATTGCTGAGCGCGCACGCGATCGCGGTGAGGACTTTCCGGATGTGGAAACGGTGATCGACACAGTCGTCGCCCCGATCATGTACCGCATTCTCTTCGACGACGTGCCCCCGGCCTCCGAGAAGGTTTTGGCGCTGGTCGAGGGTATGATGCCGCAACAGGGATAGGCGCTATTAGGCCCGCATCTTGAAGTCGGCCTGCCGAGTGCGACAGTGACGACGAAGGGGCAGGTGACCATTCCCAAGCCGGTGCGGGATTTTCTCGGTATCGTGCCGGGAACGCGGGTGGATTTTCAGCGTGCCGCCGACGGCAGTGTCGTGCTGACACGCGCCGACGAAAAACGCCCCGCCAGCCGCTTCAGCAAACTGCGCGGCCATGCCGGCAAGGGGTTGAGCACCGATGCCATCATGGCGCTGACGCGTGGTGACGAGTGACGCTGGTCGATACCAACGTTCTGCTCGACGTGATCACCGACGATCCGGACTGGGCAGACTGGTCGATCGTACAGTTAGAAACTGCTGCATTGCGCGGCCCCCTCTGATCAACGATGTTGTCTATGCCGAACTTGCGGTGCGCTACGAGCGGATCGAGCGGCTGGAGGCGTTTCTCTCTCCGAGGCCGGGATCGAGCTCGCCGCCATGCCTCGCCCGGCTCTGTTTCTGGCCGGAAAAGTCTTTCAGAAATACCGCAAGGCGGGTGGGTCGCGTGCCGGTGTCCTGCCGGATTTTTTTATTGGCGCGCATGCGGCTGTTGATAGGCTGGACCTGCTGACCAGGGATACGGGGCGGTACCGGATGTATTTTCCAACGATGAAGTTGATTGCGCCGGATCGGTAGGGGCGTTGGAATTGCGGACTAGGATAGCGGCTACCGAACAAACCGTCGGAGCTTGGCGCTCGTCTGAAGCGCCAGACGTTGTCGCGAGCTATATCTTGTTTTTGGCATGTTTTGTCTGGCGTCATCCGGGACTTGTTCCGGGAACCAGCCACGGCACGTCTGCGCCGTGAATAGACTTAACCCAACCTGGAACGGTTCTTTCACCACGCAGACGCGCGGTGGCTGGATGCCTGTGACAAGCACAGGCATGACGCAGGAGAGTTTGGCAACACTCCAGGGAGCCACGGGCTGTCTATCATCGGAAAAAGCCGGGCAAATCCTCGGCCCGTCATTCCTCAAATCATCCCTGATTCCGGCGGGACAGGCTTTTCCTTTGGCTTGTACCCGACCGATTGGAGCGCGACATAAAAGACCGGGGTCAGGAACAGGCCGAGGATGGTGACGCCGAGCATGCCGGAGAAGACTGCGGTGCCGAGCGACTGGCGCATTTCCGCACCCGGGCCTGTGGCGATCATCAGCGGCACGACGCCCAGGATGAAGGCAAAGGCCGTCATCAGGATCGGCCGCAGGCGAAGGCGGCTGGCCTCGACTGCGGCATTGACCGGGTTCATCCCGTCATCCTGCGCTTGTCGGGCGAACTCGACGATCAGGATGGCGTTCTTGGCCGCAAGGCCGATGAGAACGATCAGCCCGATCTGGGTCAGGATGTTGTTGTCCTGCCCCCTCAAGTGAACGCCGATCAGAGCGGCGAGAACGGCCATCGGCACGACGAGGATGATCGCCAGTGGCAGGATCCAGCTTTCATATTGGGCCGACAGCGCCAGGAAGACGAAGATCACCGAGAGGGCGAAGATGAAGATCGCTGTATTGCCGGTATTGCGTTCCTGGAAGGCAAGGTCGGTCCATTCGAACGAAGTGCCCGGCGGCAATATCTGTGCAGCCAGAGCCTCCATCTTGTCGAGCGCGGTGCCGGTCGAGACGCCGGGGGCGGGATTGCCCTGGATCGGGACCGACACATACATATTGTAGCGCTGGACGAGCGATGGGCCTGTGGTATCGCGGATATCGACGAGCGTTCCGAGCGGCACCAGGGCGCCGGTGGCGGAACGCACCTTCAGGTCGAGAATGTCCTCCCGGTCCAGCCGAAACTGCTGGTCGGCCTGCGCCCGGACCTGGTAGACGCGGCCAAAGGCGTTGAAGTCGTTAACGTAGGAGGTGCCAAGGTTGATCGACAGCGTTTCGAAGATGTTGGGGATCGGCACGCTCAGCGCCCGTGCTTTGTCGCGGTCGATCGCCAGGAAATATTGTGGGCTGGAGGCAGAGAAGGTCGTGAAGACGCCGGTCAGCCCCTCCGTCTGGTTAGCGGCGCCCATCATCTGATAGGCAAGGCCAAGCGCCCGGCGCATGTCGGAGCTTTCGCGGTCGACGATCTGCATTTTGAAGCCGCCGGAATTGCCGATGCCGCGGATCGACGGCGGCGGCACGGCGATGATGAAGGCTTCCTGCAGCGATTGCATCGTGCCGTAGAGCTGGCCGATGATCTGGTTGGCACTCTGGCCGTGTTTCAAGCGCTCCTCGAAGCTTTCGAACGGTGTGAAGATGACGCCGGAATTCGAGGCATTGGTGAAGGTCGCGCCGTTGAAGCCGGCAAAGGAAACCGCACCGCTGATGCCGGGCACCTTGCGGATCATCTCGGTCGCCTTCTGAACCACTGCATCGGTACGGGCCAGCGAGGCGCCGTCGGGCAATTGCACGACGACGATCGCATAGCCCTGGTCCATGGTCGGGACAAAGCCGCGCGGCACGATCTGCGACATGTACCAGGTGCCGGCGAGCAACCCGAAGAAAACCAGCAGGGTGGCGCCAAGCGCCACCTTCGTCGAGACCAGATGGTGGACGATCCACGAATAACCTTGGGTCATCCGGTCGAAACCGTTGTTGAAGCCGTTGGCAAGCCCCCTGAAGACGCGGGTGAACGGATTTCGGGTTTCGTGATGCTCCTGGTGCGGGCGCAGGATCAGGGCGGCCAGCGCCGGCGACAAGGTTAGCGAGTTCAGCGCCGAAATCGCCGTCGCCACGGAGATCGTCACGGCGAACTGCAGGTAGAACTGCCCGGAAATGCCGGGGATGAAGGCGGTCGGTACGAAGACGGCGATCAGCACTAGCGAGATAGCAATGACGGCGGTGCCGACCTCGTCCATCGTCACATGCGCCGCCTGTTTGGGCGTCATTCCCTTGGCCAGATTTCGCTCGACATTTTCCACCACGACGATGGCGTCATCCACCACAATACCGATCGCTAGCACGAGCCCGAACAACGTGAGCATATTGAGCGAGAAGCCGAAGGCGAGCAGGAAGGCGAAGCAGCCGATCAGCGACACCGGGATGGCAATGATGGGGATCAGCGCCGTACGCCAAGATTGCAGGAAGACGAGCACCACGATGGCAACCAGAATGGCCGCCTCGAGGATGGTCTTGTAGACCTCGTTGATCGATTCCGAAATGAATTCGGTCGGGTTGTAGACGATGGTATATTCGAGGCCCGGCGGGAAATCCTTCTTCAGGGTTTCCATTGTCGCCTTGATCTGCTCAGCCGCTTCAAGCGCATTGGTGCCCGGTCGCGAGAAGATACCCATGGCGACTGCCGCCTTGCCGTTCAGGTAGCTGTTGGTGACGTAATCCTTGGCGCCAAGTTCGATGCGGGCCACATCCTGCAGTGTCACAAGCCGTCCGTTTGTCGTCGATTTGACGATGACGTAGCGGAATTGGCGGGGGTCGTTGAAGCGGCCCTGGGTCGTTACCGTGTACTGGAAGGCATTGGTGCCCGCGGTGGGCGGGCCGCCGATGGAACCGCCGGAAACCTGGACGTTTTGGTCGCGCAGCGACTGAACGACATCGCCTGAGGTCATTCCATACGAAGCCAGTTTTTCCGGGTCGAGCCAGATGCGCAGCGCATATTCGCGCTCACCGAACAGGATGACGTCACCAACACCCTCAAGCCGCACCAGCTGATCGCGGGCGCGGCTGCGGGCATAGTTGGAGACGTAAAGCTGGTCATAGCGGTCGTTCGGCGAGAGCAAATGGACGACCATCATCAGGTCGGGCGAGCTTTTCGCAGTCGTGATGCCGATGCGGCGGACTTCTTCCGGCAGGCGCGGTTCGGCGATCGAGACGCGGTTCTGGACGAGCACCTGCGCCTTGTCGAGATCGGTGCCGAGCTTGAAGGTGACGGTTAGCGCCATCGAACCGTCGGCAGTCGAATAGGAAGACATGTAAAGCATGTCCTCGACGCCATTGATTTCCTGTTCGAGCGGCGTGGAGACCGTATCGGCAATGGTCTCGGCGTCGGCGCCCGGATAGGCAGTGCGGATGACGATGGTTGGGGGCGCAATTTCCGGATATTGCGCGACGGGCAACTGGAAATAGGCGATGCCGCCGACAATCAGGAGGACAATTGACAGCACCGACGCGAAGATCGGTCTGTCCACGAAGAAATGGGCAAATCTCATTGACCATTCTCCGTCGTCGCGGCGGCTTCGGGCGGCAGGACAACCAGCTTGGGATCGACAATCACGCCGGGCCGCAGCCGTGTCAGGCCGTTGACCACGATGGTCTCGTCGCCGGCCATGCCTTCGCGGATGACGCGGTAGCCGTAGAGTTTTGGTCCGATGCGAACGGGTTTGGTGACGAAGCTGCCATCCTCGGCCACGACATAGACGACACGCTGATCCTGGTCGGAGCCGATCGCTTCATCAGGAACGAGAATGCCCTTGTAGGTGTTGGATGCATTGACCTCAACACGGCCGAACAGACCGGGCTGCAGGACGAATTTCGGATTGTCGAAACGGGCGCGCACCCGCATCGTGCCGGTTTCCTGATCGACGCGATTCTCGGCAAAATCAAGCTTGCCTTTGAACGGTTTCTCGGTGCTGTCGGCAATGGTCACCGACACTTCCAGCGCGCCGCCGCCTTCCTGCAGGTTGCTGCCGTGTTCGCGGGCAACGCGGGCATAGTTCAACAGGCGGCGCTCATCGACATCGAAGTAAAAGTCGATCGGATCCAGCGAAACGATCGTCGTCAATGCGGTCTGGTCCGGCTGCACGAGGTTGCCGACGGAGATCAGCCGCCGGTCGATACGGCCGCTGAGCGGGGCAAAGATCGTAGTATATTCCATGTCGAGCTTGGCCCGGGCAAGGCTTGCCTCGGCGCCGCGCAGATTGGCTTGGCCGGACTGCAGTTCGCGTCGGCGGTCATCCAGGGTAGAGACAGAAAGCGTTCCTTTTTGCACGAGTGCTTCCGTGCGGTTGAATTCCGATTCCGCGAAGGTCAGCGACGACTTCGCCACTTCCAGCGCAGATGTTGCGACGTCGAGCGCGGTCTTGAAGGGGCGCTGGTCGATGACGAAGAGCGGATCGCCTTTCTTGACCATCGCGCCGTCCTTGAAATTGACCTGGTCGAGATAACCGCCGACACGCGAGCGCAGTGTCACTTCATCGACGGCTTCGAAGCGGCCGATGAACTCGTCGCTATCGACGACATCGCGGACAACGGGTTTGGCCACGGTGACCGCGGCCTTTGGTTGTTCCTGTGCGAGAGAGGGGCCTGCGGAGACTGTAGTTGAGAAGAGCAGTAGTGCCGGAACAAGCCAGTGTCGTACCATGGTGAGCCCCCTGAAGCGCATGAAACACGTTATCCCACGCGGTTGAGCGTGGCAGTTCTTGACGTTTTAGATTGGTCAGGCCGCCAAATTCCATGTGATTTCGGGCAGTCTGGGCAGGGGCATGACCAAGTCGCGGGTCGTTCAAAATCAACAAATATTTCAAGTCGGTAGATGATTTGCCCGCTGGTTGCCCCAGCCGTTGAAGCCGCAGCTATATCAAGCAGGCAATGCTATTTTCACCTGTAGCTTACATTATTCGAATTTCGTGTCACCACGGAAAAGACACGATCCGGTACGCGTGTGTTATTTAAGATTTTCCTTCCGTTTGCCGGGGCTAAATTACTCCCCAAGCAACACTTCCATAGGCAAGCGGCCTTTCTGCAAGCGGCGCGGCGCGAAATTCGCGAAAACCGGAGTTTTCACCCCGGTTGTCAATGTCTCGGCCTTGCGCGGTCTCTACGGTCGCATGATTTTCGTCTGCAGCTTATGGGCGATCCAGGCGGCGAAGGAGCCGAGACCGCTGACGGCGGCGAGTTCGGAGAAGGCGAGGATTCCGGGTTCGAGATGGGCGGCGAACAAGGTGATCAGGCCGAGGAAATAGGCCGGCACATTATTGACCGGTGGTAGGGCTCGCAGCGAAACGACGACGATCGCCACCACGAAGACGACCGGGCCGAAGGCGAGCGGACCGATCAGCGGTATCAGTGCACCGACGGCGGCAGCTGCGCCGACACCGAAGGCGATGCCGATGACAAGGCACAGATAGCTGAAGAATGCGTCGCTGGCCGAATGGCCGCGGACGAAGAACGCCACCCAGCCCATGAACATCGCCCAAACCGGCCAGCCGAGGCTGGCGGATGCGGTTGCGGCGATGGCGGCGGTGAGCGCAGCCGCAAGCGTCAGGATGGTAAAGCGCACCGAGGTCGGCGCCAGCGCCGCTTTGATTTCGAAGGTCATTGTCTTCTCCTTGAGATCTGTGTGTAGGAAAGCCGGCTCTCCAATCGTCCGGGGGCCGGTCGATCGCGGTTAGCCGTTGTCGATGGGCTTCAGAAGGTCTGACAGGCCTATATTGCGGAACATTTCGGCCCGCATGCGGTCGGCAACGCCGTTGACGATCTCGGCGCCATCCTGAGACGGATCCACATGGACGCGGAACGGTCGGGTGCCGAAGGGACTGTTGACGATATCGACGACGGCTGCGGCAACGGAGGCTGGATCAGCGTCGATCGGTTCCAGAGTGGCCAGACCCTGCAGCGCCTTTTCCGGCACGCCCTTGTAAGGACCTTCATTGTATTCGGCGGCGCGAGCCTGATCGGCCGGAGAGCCGGAATGGGCAAAGTGATTGGTGCCCTTGGTGAAGGCGCCGGGCACGACGATCGAGGTCTCGATGCCCCAACGGGAAAGCTCGGCAGCATAGGAGACAGCCAGCGAGTCCATCGCCGCCTTTGCGGCGAAGTAGGGCGACAGGTAGGGAGGTGTTCCGCCTCGGGTCGAGGAGGAGGAAATCCAGACGACCAGGCCCTTGCCCTGCTTGCGCATGTGGGGGAGCGCTGCGCGGTTCACCCGCTGGGTGGACAGCACATTGATGTCGTAAAGTTCGGCGAACTGTTCCGGCGTGAAGGCTTCGGCCGGACCGAAGGACATGTGGCCGGCATTGTGGATGATGACATCAATACGGCCGGCCTCCGCGATGATGGTGGCGATGCCAGCTACGACGGAAGCATCGGAGGCGACATCGAGTTCGACGGAGCGCAGATCGACATTGTGTTCCGCAGCGAAAGCCGCTGCATTGGCAACCGCTTTGACGTTACGGGTGTCGGTGGCGCGCATGCCGGCATAGACGGTGTGGCCGGCGGTTGAGAGCGCGCGGGCGGTCATGGCGCCGAAGCCGCTGGAGGCACCGGTGACGACGATTACTTGCTTGGTCATCGAGTTAATCCATCTGAAGAAGCGTGGGGGATTGAGTTTTTCGAAATTCGTTGCGGGGCCGTGCGTCGGAGATTGTGCTCCGCCATTCTGGTTTGGCGCTCAGACCATGCCGCCATTGGCGCGCAGGACCTGGCCGTTGATCCAGGAGCCGTCAGGGCCGGTGAGGAAGGCGACGGCGGAGGCGATGTCTTGCGGGGTGCCGAGGCGTTCGAGCGGGTTCATCTTCGACATACGGGCGATCAGCTCGTCGCTCTTGCCGTTGAGGAAAAGGTCTGTGGCCGTTGGGCCAGGAGCCACCGCATTGACGGTGATCGAGCGGCCGCGCAGTTCCTTCGACAGGATGGCGGTGAGCGTTTCGACGGCCGCCTTGGTGGCGGCATAGACACTATAATTTTCGAGCTTCAGGCCGACGACACTGGTTGAGAAATTGACGATCCGGCCGCCGTCACGCAGACGCTTTGCCGCTTCCCTGAGCGTGTTGAACGTGCCCTTCAAGTTGATGGCAATCTGGCGGTCGAACAGGGCGTCGGTGCTTTCGGCGAGCGATGAGAGCGCCATGATGCCGGCATTGTTGACGAGCACATCGACGCCACCGAAGGCGGCTTCCGCCGCGTCGAACATTTTGCGGACCGCTTCCGCGTCGCTGACGTCGGCTTTTGCGGTCAGAGCACGGCCGCCTATGTCTTCAATTTTCCGGGCCAGTGCTTCGGCGGGCGCTGCATCGCCGGAATAGTTGATGACGACGGTGAAACCGTCTTTCGCAAGGCGTTCGGCGATGGCTGCACCAATACCGCGCGAGGCGCCGGTGACGATGGCGACTTTGTTGCTGTTGTCGGGCATTTCATTCTCCTTGATTAACCACGCCACGGCGCGTTTTCGATGAGGAGAGGATGCAGCTTTTCATCCGGCGGATAATGAGCCATTATTCGGCATCACTATTCGGAAATGGCGAACAATCCCCGATGGACAGATTTGAAGCGATGCGGGTGTTTTCGCGCGTGGTGGAGCGGCGCAGTTTTACGCTGGCCGCCGAAGACACGGGCCTTCCCCGCTCGACCGTGACCGATGCGGTGAAGCAGCTGGAAGCCCGGCTGGGCGTTCGCCTTCTCCAGCGGACGACCCGCCAGGTCAGCCCGACGCTTGACGGCGAGGCCTATTACCGCCGCTGTCTGACCATTCTGTCCGATATCGAGGATGCCGAAGGCGCCTTTGCCGGGGCCAAGCCGAAGGGCTTGCTGCGCGTCGATGTGCACGGCAAGCTGGCTAGGCATTTCGTTCTGCCCGGATTGCCGGCGTTCCTTGACACATATCCGGATATCCAACTCTATATGAGCGAAGGCGACAGGCTGGTGGATCTGATCCGCGAGGGGATCGACTGCGTGCTGCGCGTCGGCGACTTGCAGGACAGCGACATGATCGCCCGGCGGGTGGCGCTTCTGGAGGAGGTGACCTGCGTTTCGCCGGAATACATTGCCCGCTTCGGCCTGCCGAACAGCATTGACGAACTTTCCGGGCACCAGATGATCGGCTTCTGGTCGACGGCGATCGGTGGCCTGCTGCCGCTGGAGTTTACGGTTGCAGGCGGCATCCGTACCGTGTCGCTGCCGGCTGTGGTGTCCGTCAACGGTGCCGACACGCTGGCGGCGGTGGCGCGGCTGGGGCTCGGCATCATGCAGGCGCCGCGTTACTCGCTGGAAGAGGACCTGAAAAACGGTACTCTTGTTGCCATCCTGCCGGACAATCCGCCGTCCCGCACGCCGGTCTCGTTGCTTTATCCCCGCAGCCGCCAGTTGTCGCCGCGGGTGCGCGTTTTCATCGACTGGCTGTCCCGCGAATTTGTCACACGCCAGGACGATATATAAAAAGACGCTTGTTGAGCCTTGCCTTTCGGCTGTCGGCCACCCACATGCGCGACACTTCAGCCATCCCCTCATACGTCCTCCCCGCACGGCCCAACCATCGGAACCCGCCGTTCCCCAAAATCGTTCCGGATCGACGGGTTATGCGCTAGACGTGTGAATGTCCGCAGGAATCAAGGAAATCGACATGAACGCAGACCATATCGGCGAGATTTCCGCCTGGTTGACGACGCAGGGCCTTAAGGGCACCGATGAAATGGACATCGTCAACGGCTTCTGTCAGCGCGTCCGCGCCGCCGGCATGCGGCTTGATCGCGGCCTTGCGCTGATCGATACGCTGCATCCGGTCTATGAGGGACGGGCCTTCCAATGGGACAGCAAGGAGCCGGTGAAAGCGGCCTTCGAATACGGACCGACCAATGAGGGTGTCTCCGCCGAGAACTGGGAGCGCTCGGCGTTCTTTCACCTGCGCGAGAAAAATCAGAGCGAAATTCGCCGGCGTCTCGGTTTCGGCGATCCCGCCGATTTCTACATGCTGGATGTGATGCTGGCAGCCGGGCACAAGGACTATATCGCGATGATCCATCGCTTCGCCCAGGATAGCCATATCGGCGATATGGACTGCTTTTATTCGCACTGGACGACGATGGACGAGGAGGGTTTTCGCGAGGAAGACCTCACAGCACTTCGGCAACTGGTTCCGGTACTGGCACTGGCGATCAAGTCGGGATCTCTGACACGTATTTCGCGTACCATTGCCGAGGTCTATCTTGGCGAAGATGCCGCCAAGCAGGTTCTCGAAGGCCGTATCTCGCGTGGCAAGGCCGAGCGGATTTCCGCCGTGCTGTGGTTTTCCGACCTGCAGAACTATACCCGCATCTCCGACAACCTGCCGCCGGACGAGATCATCCCGTTCCTGAACGACTATGCCGATGCGGTGATCTCCTCCATCCACGAAGCCGGCGGCAACGTGCTGAAGCTGATCGGCGATGGTACGCTGGCGATCTTCAAGGCCGAGGAACGTGAGGACGCTTGCGGCCGGGCCTTGCTTGCCGAACAGAATTTGCGTGCAAAGCTGAAGGGGCTGAACGAATTTCGCATGCTCGAAGGGCGCCCCGTCACCGAGGTCTATCTCGGCCTGCATATCGGCGATGTCTTCTATGGCAATATTGGCTCGAGCGACCGGCTGGATTTCACCGTTATCGGCCCGGCTGTCAACGAGGTCAGCCGCATCGCCTCGATGTGCCGTTTCGTCGATCGCAGCGTCATCATGTCATCGCAGTTCGTTGCCGCAGCACCACCGCCGCGCAATTCGGAAGTGGTCTCCATCGGTCGCTACGCGCTGCGCGGCGTCAAGCGTGCCCAGGAACTGTTCACGCTGATGCCGTTGGAAAAGGCTGTCGAATAGCTCAGGCGTTTTCGGCTGCCTGAGCGCGGCGATGCTTGAGAAAGATGGCATCCGACGGGTTCGAGGCAAGGTCGATGGCGCGATCATCGGCGGCGAGTGCTGCGCTGTTCTGGCCACAGCGTGACAGCAGTTCGGCTTGGGCAGCATGAAACGGCTGATAGGCTGCGAGTACCGGCGCCAGCGATTCCAAACCCGCAGACCGGCCTCGATTGGCCGGCTTCTGCAAATGCAACCGCGCGGTTCAGCCGCCCCGGTCTGTCCGTGCCAGGACCTCGATGGCCCGGGCAACGGATCGCCGATCGGGAGCGGCCGGGTGCATCAGGAATTAGAGTCCATCAATGGCCGCACCTCGATGGTGCAATAGGCGGCCGAGGGGATCATGGCGGCGTAGCGCAAGGCGGCATCCAGATCGGGAACCTCCATGACGAAGAAGCAACCCAGCCGCTCCTTGGTTTCGGCAAAAGGGCCATCCATGGTTTCCACCTTGCCCCCGCGAACCCGTACGCTTGTGGCCGTATCAATGTCCTGCAGGCCTTCGCCGGAGACATAGACCCCTGCTGCTTTCAAGGTTTCGTTGAAGGCAAAGTAACCCTGCATCATGGTGTCGAATTCGGGTGTGCCATTGGCCAATTCCAGCGCCGGGTCGGAATGATCAGTGCCATATACTGCATAGTGGATCTCCTCATGGATCGTGTAGTTTCAATGGCCTGCACGACGGTCGAGTTCAATCTTGATACCCCAAGAAGCTGGCTGATCGGGAATTTCGACATGGCATGGATTATTTTGCAGAACCTGGCAGACGATAGGGATGGCGGCGAACGAGAAAGGGACTTTCGCCAGTTTAAGAAAAACGAACGTCCACAACCGACGCGGGGATGGTGATCTCGTCACCCAGCGACCATTCCGCTGCGCGCGCCGCCATGCTGGCTGGAACCTTTGGCGATCCGCCGGGGCCTGGAGGCACGTCATAGGTAGCGTGTCCGTCATGCGGCAGGATCACACCATAGCCGCGTTGCATCGCCGCCCGGGCGGTCGCTGCCACGCACATTTCGGACAGCACACCGCAGAGGGCAACGGTTTGCACGGCCGACGCCACGAGCAGGTCGTGCAATGATGTGCCATCGAAGCCGTCATCTGCGGTTTTCCGCACCACGCTTTCGCCGGCAAGCGGTGGAAAGTGAAGTGCCCAGCCGGGCTGATGCGGCTCATCGGCCGTGTCGGGCGCTCCGTCATTCTGCAGGAAAATAACCGGAACCTTTGCCGCGCGCGCCGAGCCAATCAGAGCCTCGACAGCTTTGAGCAATCCGGCATGGTCCGGGACAGCCCCGATCCCGGTGACGAAGGCCACTTGGACATCGACAACAATCAGGGCATCCGCCGTTGCCTCAACACTCTCTGATTGCTCCACCAAAATGTTCCTCGTTCGCTTTCATCACATCGCAAAGATCGGGAAGTCGTGTGGATATGAGGACTGTTTCGCCGCCAGGACATGGAGCCATTCGGTCGGCTTGTTGTCATATCCGCTTCCCGATTGCGCCTCGATCCAGATAGATGCCCAGCCCAGTTTGGCGTAGGTGTCTCTCAGCCAGCTTTCGGAAGGATAGTTGTAATACCGGTCGAACTCGTCGCGGCCTTCGGTCTCTCCAGCCTTGAAGCTGGCATAGAAAACCCCGCCTGCCTTCAACGCAGCATGGATGCGGGCGAGGATATCCGGCAGTTCGGCTCTGGGGATGTGGAGAAGACAGGCATTGGCCCATATGCCGTCATAGGCTCCTTGCTCGTCGAGATCGCCGAACAGCAATGTGGCGACCGGGATTCCCAAGCGTTTTTCTGCTTCGCCGGCAATTTCGGGGGTGCCGTCCGTCGGGCGGACGTCAAATCCTTTCGCTAACATGAATTCGCTGTCTTGGCCGCCGCCGCATCCGAGTTCAAGAATAGTCGCGCCCGGCTGCAATTGCGCGAGAAAGCTCTCGATCCGGCCCCGGCTCGGCTCCTGGCCTCTGGCTGTGTATTTGATGGCTTCCATTCCGTAGAAGCGCAGGGTGTTGGAATCGTGAGACATTGCTCTTTCAGGAATTTCTCATAAACCATTGTTTATATTGAGAATACTAAAAGTCGTTGACAATGTCAAAACCGGTAGTTGAACCCTGTCTTCTCGATCGGAAATCAGACCTTCCGACCGGCCTCGTTGAAGAAATGCAGATTTTCCACTGGAAGCCTGACATCGACCTCGCCCTGCATGCCGAGGAAACGGCGGTCGAGCGTGAAGGCCTTGAAGGCGACCGGGCCGAGTTTCAAATGGACGATGATGCCGAAGCCGGTGGGTTCGACCAGATCGACGGTGGCCTTGAGAACATCCGTGCCTTCGGCGCCGAGAACGACGTGTTCCGGTCGGATGCCGAGCGTGGCGCGGCTTCCGTCGGCGAGATTGGCGGTGCCCCCGAGTGGCAGAACGATGCCGCCGGTCAGCGCAAAGCTTGCTGTGTCTTCAGTCACCATGTAGCGGCCTTCGAAGAAGTTCATGCCCGGCGAGCCGATGAACCCGGCGACGAACAGGTTGGCGGGATTGTCGTAGAGTTCGAGGGGACTGCCGACCTGCTGGATGATACCGCCATGCATGGCGACGATCCGGTCGGCCAGCGTCATTGCTTCGATTTGGTCATGGGTGACGTAGATCGAGGTGGCGCCGAGATCCTGATGCAGCTTCTTGATTTCGGCGCGCATTTGTTCGCGCAGGCGGGCGTCAAGGTTGGACAGCGGCTCGTCAAACAGGAAAGCTTTCGGCTCACGCACGATGGCGCGGCCCATGGCGACGCGCTGGCGCTGGCCGCCGGAGAGCGCTTTCGGGCGGCGTTCCATCAGCGGATCGAGCCCGAGTTTCGTGGCAGCGCTGGCGACGACGGAGGCGATCTTTTCCTTCGCAGTCTTTCGTAGCCGCAGGCTGTAGCTCATGTTTTTCGCGACGCTCATATGTGGATAGAGCGCGTAGGACTGGAACACCATGGCGATATCGCGGTCCTTCGGCGCAAGATCGTTGACACGCTTGCCGTCGATGCGAATTTCGCCATCGGTAACGGCTTCCAGGCCGGCAATCATCCGCAGCAGCGTAGACTTGCCGCAGCCCGACGGGCCGACCAGAACGACGAATTCGCCGTCCTTGATCTCGAGATCGATGCCGTGCAGCACCGGGTGGATGCCGTAGGACTTGTGGATAGCGGCGATATCGATGGATGCCATGGGATCAGCCTTTCACGGCGCCGGCCGTCAGGCCCTGCACGAGGTAACGTTGGATCAACAGGAAGAACAGGCAGGCCGGGATGAGCGCCATGACGCCCGCCGCCATCATCTGTCCAAAATCGACCGAGAATTTCGATACGAAGGAAAGCAGCCCGACCGGGAAGGTCGCTGAATCGTTGCCGGAAATCAGCATCAGCGAGAACAAAAGCTCGCTCCAGGCGGCGGTGAAGACGAAGCCGAGGGTCGCGGCAATACCCGGCAGCGTCAGCGGCAGGATGATCTGCCGGAAGGCGACGAACTGGGTGGCGCCGTCGATCATCGCGGCTTCCTCGAGATCCTTCGGGATCCCGTCGAAGAAGGACTGCATCAGGAACGTGGCAAAGGGCACGTTGAAGGCGGTGTAGACGATAACGAGGCCGGTGAGGCTGTTGGTGAGGCCGAGCGGCGACAGGATCTTGAAGATCGGCGCTACCAACATGACCAGTGGGAACATTTGGGTCAGCAGCATCAGCGTGATGATCCAGTACTTGCCACGGAAATTGAAGCGCGACATGGCGTAGCCGGCAAGCGAGGCAAGCACTGTGACGATGATGGCAGTCGAGCCGGAGACGATCAGGCTGTTCTTAAAGAAGGTCGGAAATTCGCTGTGTTTCAAGACAAAGTCGAAATGCTCGAAGCTGGTCCGCGACGGCCACATCTTGATGCCCTCGGAGTAGAGCAGCTTGTTGGGCGTCACCGAGACTTTCAACAGCCAGTAGAGCGGGAACAACGCGAAGATGACATAGGCGATAATGGCCAGACGATGGGCTAGGATGGAGGCGATGCGTTTGCCGGTCATGATCTCAATCCTTGCTCAACAGCCACTGACGCAGGATCACGATCAGCATGGAATAGGTGATCAAAAGCGCGAGCAGGACGAGCGCGATGGCCGAGGCATAGCCAAAGTCGAGTCGCTTGAAGGCCTGGGTGAAGATGTAGCTTGCGACGATCTGGCTGCGGTCGGCTGGCCCGCCATTGGTCATGACGATGATCAGGTCGGCGAAATTGGAGATCCAGACGGTGCGCAGAAGAACCGTGATGGCGATGGTCGGGGCGAGGAAGGGCAGGGTGATCGAGATGAAACGCTGCACCGGTCCGGCGCCGTCGATGCTGGCCGCTTCGTAAAGGTCGCGCGGGATCGCCTGCAGGGCCGCCAAAAGGGTAATGGCGAAGAAGGGAATGCCCCACCAGACATTGGCGATGATCGGTCCCCACATCGACAACTGTGGATCCGACAGAATGTTGTAGGGTTCGTTCATCAGGCCAAGGGCAAACAGCCAATGGGGAATGGGGCCGACGACGGGGTTGAACAGCCAGGCCCAGTTGAGGCCGGCAAGAAAGCTTGGAACCGCCCACGGCAGGAAAACCAGCGCCTGCACGATGGCGCGGCCGTAGAATGGCTTATCCAGCAAAAGCGCCAGGATCAGGCCGAAGACGAACTGCAGCAAGACGGACCAGCCGGTCCACCACAGCGTGTTCTTCAAGGCTCGAAAGAAATTCTGGTCCTGCGATAGCGTCCTGAAGTGATCGAGGCCGATGAAGCCGCCGGACATCGGATTGAGCAGCTGGATATCGCGGAAGGCGTAGGAGATGCCGAGGATCAGCGGCACCAGCATGACGGTGACGATCAGGATCAGCGCGGGCGCGCTATAGAGATAGGGGGCGGAGGCATCGGCAAGGCGCTTCTTCAGCGGCCGCTGGTCCCTGCGCACGCCGTCATTGCGGGCTGCTGCATGTGAAGCCATCGTCAAATATTTCCATTTCGCGGCGCGTTGAGGCGTGCCGGCTTTTCCGTCAGGGGAATGAGCCGCAGGCAGCCGACATCATGTCGCTGCCTGCGGTTAAAGGCTGATGACTTATTTGCTCGCGAGGAACTTCTGTTGAGCCTTGGTCATGTAGTCAGCCCATTGCTTGGCCATTTCTTCCGGCGTGATATCGCCGAGCATGGCTTCCTGGCTGGTCTTGATCGCCATCGAATCCTTGAAGAAGGCGAATTCTTCCAGGTAGGTCGGCATGACGGTCGGAACGGCGTCCTTGTCTGCCAGTTCCTCGAACCAGCCCTTGAACTGATCCGTGGCGAAGAAGGGGTCCTTCTCGGCGGACTTGAGTGCCGGCAGGGCGCCGATCTTCTTGTTCCACTCGATATTGCCTTCCGGGCCTTCAAGCGTGGCGATCAGCTTCCAGGACAGATCCTTGTTTGCACTGGCCGACATCATCGACCAGCCGGCAAAGCCGATGGTTGGGAATGTCTTGCCGGATGGGCCTTTCGGCATGGTGGTGACGCCGTAATCGGCCGCATCCATGCGCTCGGCGATGGCGATCAGCGCGTCCGGATCCTGATCAAGCATCGCGCAAGTGCCGGTATAGAAGCCGGCGACGATCTCGTTGAAGCCCCAGTTGACGCTGTCCTTTGGCGCATAGCCGTTCTTGTAGAGGTCGATCATCCAGGTGAAGCCCTTGACCCAGCCTTCTTCCGAGAATTTCGAGGTACCGTCGGCATTGAAAAAGGTGTTGTCGCCCGCCATTGTGGCGCCCATCATCATCCAGCCGTTGAGGCCGCCCGGACCGCCGCGCATGCAATAGGCATATTTGCCCGGCAGCTTCTTGATCTTCTCGGCGGCTGCAACGAAATCGTCCATCGTCTTCGGCGGGCCGTCGACGCCGGCTTCAGCGAAGATCTTCTTGTTGTAGAACATGGCGCGTAGATAAAAGCCGTAAGGCAGCATATAGGCCGTGTCCTTGACGTCGCGGCCAAGTTCAAGGGCGCGATCCGTCAGTTCCGGGGTCTGGTCCCAGGTCTTGAGGTAAGGCTCAAGGCTTTCGAGCATGCCGTTATTGGCATAGAGCGACAGCCACGTGTCCGGCATTTCCATAACGTCCGGGATTTCGCCTGCAGACACCATGGTGGCAAACTTCTGGAAGGCTTCGCCCCAGGGCAGCGAGATGATCTCGACCGTGGTGCCGGGGTTGGCGGCTTCAAATTTTGCGACGATCGACTTCAGCGTTTCGGTGCGTTCCGGGCTGGTGATGACTTCCACCAGCTTCAGCTTGGTATCGGCAAGGGCAGTGCCTGCCATCAGTGTGGCGACCATGGTCGCCGCGATCAGTTTCCTCATTTTCGTTTTCCCTTTTATTGTTGGTTGGGTTGTCTGCTGTCGTGTCAGCCTACCGATGCGGCAGTGATTGCCGCTTCGAGATCGCTCCAGAGGGCCTCCGTTCCCTCCAGGCCGACATGGAGCCGTACCGACCGCGGACTGATGCCGAAGGCGACCGCGGAATTGGGTTGTGCTTTTTGCGAAAGGACGACTTCGCCCGGCACGATCAGGCTTTCGTGGCCGCCCCAGCTGACACCGAGTTTGAAAAGCTCAAGGTGATCGGAGAAGGTGCGGACGTTGATGCCGTCCTTGAAGATGAAGGAGAACAGGCCGGACGTGCCCTTGAGACCGGGTGGCAGGTGATTGGCAAGGCCGGGATAGTTGACCGATTCAACCGCATCGTGCGCCTGCAGGCGCTTGGCGATCTCGACAGTGGAGTGTTCATGCGCCTTCATGCGGATCGGCAATGTACGCATGCCGCGGATCAAAAGCCACGCATCGAACGGCGACAGCTTGCCGCCGAGATAGGGGTAGGCCTCGGAGCGGATGCGTCCGATCAGTTCCTTGGAGCCCGCGACAACGCCGGCGACAACATCGCTATGGCCGCCAAGATATTTCGAAGCCGAGTGAATAACCAGATCGACGCCGAGCGAAATCGGCTGCTGGAAGATCGGGCTCGCCCAGCTGTTGTCGATGGCTGAGATGATGCCGTGGGTCTTGGCCAGCGACGCAAGCGCTGCGACATCGTGGGTTTGCATCACCCAGCTTGTCGGGCTTTCGAGATAAAGGAACTTTGCACCGGGCAGGGCCCTGGCCACTTCTTCTTCGTCGCGGCCATCGACATAGGTCACCTCGATTCCCATGCGCTTGAAGAACGTGCCGAACAGGCGGTAGGCATCGGGATAGAGATGTTTGACCGCTACGATCCGGTCGCCCGGCTCGACGAAGGATAAAACCGTCGAGGAGATTGCCGACATGCCGCTGGCAAAGCCGATGGCGTCTTCCGCGCCTTCGAGTTTTGCCAGCATTTCCTCGAATATCCGCACTGTCGGGTTGAGGCCGCGTGTATAAATCGGCCTGACTTTTTCGCCGCGATAGGAGGCGACCATGTCGTCGTAATCGGTGAAGGTAAACAGCGACGTCTGCACGATCGGCGGCACGACGGCGTCATAGGCATTGCTCACGTCATGGGCGACGATGAGGGAGGCTTCCTCGAACGGATCAAACCCGTTGCTCATTTGGACATTTCCTTGATGTCTTCCTCGACGATCGCGAGGATTTTCAATGTTTCGGTACGCGCGGATTCAGGGTCTTGCGCCGCGATGGCGTTGAAAAGGGTGCGGTGGAACGGAAAGGAGCGGCGAGCAAAATCCGGCCGGTCAAAAGGCTTTTCCCAGAAGCGTTCGAAAGCGCCGCGCATCTGTTCAAGCAACTGCTTGAACAGCGGATTGTGGGTGGCGTCGTAAATGGCGAGGTGGAAAGCGAGGTCTTCTGGGCCGGATGTGCCCTTGGAGAGATGCACCCGTTCCATCTCATTCAGCTTTTCTTCGATCATACGCACGTCTTGAGGCGTCCGAACGCGGGCGGCAACCATGCCGGCTTCCGCCTCGATGCCGCGGCGTACTTCCAAAGTCATCAACAGCACGTCGCGCAGATGCGTCGTGTCCAGCGATAGCGGCATGTGGATGGTGGTGCCGGAGATCGGCTTCAATAGGTAGGTGCCGCTGCCCTTGCGGGCCTCGACGACGCCGAGCGCCTGAAAATGCCGAATGACTTCGCGGATAGTCGAGCGTCCGACGGCAAGCGCGCTCATCAGTTCCCGCTCGGCCGGAAGCCGGTCGCCGGGGACAAGGTTGGAGCCTTGAATGTAATCGGCAAGCGCTGCCGTCACCTGCTGCGCCCGGTCGGCCGGGGGCAGGGGGACAAGTGCCGATCTCGCATCCAAATGCTTCATCGTCCGCTTTCGAGCTAAAACCAGAATTGGTCTGACATCTGAGCAATAATGCAAATAGGAAGGGACGCGTCAAGGGGCGGATATTGGTTTCCGCACTGCAACGATATGAACTTGCGCGACGATACCGAACGGGATGGTTGAAATGGCGGCGTGCCTACTGATGGGGTAAACTGGCCCGGTGAAGTTGCCGCATCGGCGCCGGAGTGTTCCTGCGCTCGAAACGGACAGGTGCGAGATGTCATTCGCAAACCGCAAGGACGCAGGCATTAGACTGGCCGCTGCGTTAGCAGGCTATCGCGGGAAATACCCGGTCGTGATTGCGCTTCCGCGCGGCGGCGTGGTCGTCGCTGCCGAAATTGCCAAAGCGCTTGATGCGCCGCTGGACCTTCTCTTCGTGCAAAAGATCGGCGTGCCTTTCCATTCTGAACTTGCGATGGGCGCCATCGTCGACGGAAGAGAGCCAACAATCGTTCGCAACGAAAACGTGATCCGGCAGGCTCGAATCCGCGACGGGGAATTTTCCGCCATATGCAAGTCGCAACAGGCGGAGATGGAGCGGCGCAAGCGGCTTTATCTCGGCAATCGCAGTGGCATCCCTCTTACCGGGCGCGTGGTCATCGTTGTTGATGATGGCATCGCAACCGGTTCCACCGTCAAAGCGGCGCTCAAGGCCATTCGAAAACAACAGCCGCAGGAACTGGTACTGGCTGTTCCGGTTGCGCCGGCCGTTTCACTTGAGGAGTTGGAAGGAGACGTTGATGTACTCATCTGCCTCCAAGCGCCGATCGTCTTCCGCGCTGTCGGGTATTTTTACGATGATTTTCGCCAGGTGAGCGATGCAGAAGTGATTGCCGTGCTTGAGGCCAATCAGGGCTGAGCAGCGTAATCCCGGGGACTCCAATATTTGGCGGGAGCACCGCCGCGAAAGCGCTACATTCACGGGAAGAATGTATCAGTTTCTCCCAAGCTCCGAGCCTGCGATACCTTGCGGATAAGTCCTGTCGCTGAGAGGAACCGCTTCGATCGCCGCGATCAGCCTGTCGACCAGCAGATTCTCGGCGCGACTGCCGCGCGCGAAGCGCCGGGTGACCAGATAGACATCGGCGGCGGGCGGGTTTTCGTAAGGCGGCAATTGCCACAGTTGCCGCGCCTCGATATCGGCCGACACGACATGGATCGGCAGGGGACCGAAGCCGAATCCGACCTTGATGAGCCGCTTGACCTCTTCGAGATTGGTGAAAAGACCAAGCACCTGACCGCTGAAATTTTCCCGCTGCCTCAGGCGCGCGATCGGTGCCAGCGCACCGCCGAGATGATCGGTCTTGAAGGATACATAATCGAGAGCGGAGAGGTCGGCCGTCTCTGTCCCGCGTTTGCCGAACAGCGGATGACCGGGTGCACAAAAGAAGCCGAAATGCTCGCGATAAAGCACGGCGTAGTCCAGTTCCAGGTGCTTTTCGTGGGCAAGGCAGATGCCGAGACAGGCTTCTCCGGACAGGACGTTGTCAATGACCGTCTGGCTAGCGGACACCGTGGTGGAGAAACTGACACGCGGAAAGGTCTTGTGGAAATCGGCAAGGAAACGATCGAGGAACGGGCATTCGATATGGCTGGCAAAGGCCATCTCGACATGGCCGGTGACAAGATCCGGATCGTCCTTGACGAGATCGGGTAGGCCACTGACAATGTTGAACATGGTCCGGCACTCGGCATAGAGCCGTGCCCCCGCCGGTGTAGTCCGGAAATGGTTCGACGAGCGGTCGATCAGACGGCAGGCCATATGTTCTTCGAGGCGGCGCAAAGCATTGCTGATGGTCGGCTGCTTCAGTGACAGCCGGTTGCCCGCCGCTGTCAGGCTCTTTTCCTCGACGATCACCGTGAAGGTGCGCAACAGGTTCCAGTCGATCTCCCAGACGAAGCGACGCCTTGGACTGAGCATGGGTGGCCTCATTCATTTGGTGAATGCTGGTCCTTCACCTAATGTATTTGTCGGGCCAAGTCCATTGTGGTTTGATCATCGCATTCGAGACCCAGCGAGGCTTTACGTGACCGACAGAACCCAAGTTTTCCCCGATTTCGGGTTGAGCCCCGAGGAGCGGCACCAGGCCGTTCGCGGTCACTATTACGAATATCCGGGCATGGACGGCGCCCGCGGCGAGATCTGGTGTTACACGCGTTCCTATTCCTATGCGCGCGGCGCGATGGTGGACCTGCATATCAGTTCGACAGCCTCCTCCTGCCGGCTGGAGATCGTCCGCGACGGTGCGGTCGAGACCAGCGTCTATGGTACCGATGATATCACCACCATCTGGCAGGAAACGCCTGATCAGGTTTCGGTCACCGGCTGCGGCTGGGCGCCGACCTTCACTTTCCAGGTTCACGACAGCTGGCCATCCGGCGCCTACCGCATCACGCTGACGGCTGAGGGGCGTAACGGCAAGCCGGTCCGGTGTCACCACATGATCATCGTCCTACCAAATGCGGGCCCAAAGCCTGGCCGTATTCTGCAGGTCGCTGCCACCGGCACTTGGACCGCCTATAATACCTGGGGCGGTTCGAACCACTATCAGGGCATCACCGGCCCCAATCGCGACAAATACGCCACCACGGTCAGCATTGAGCGGCCGCTCTGCCGCGGCTTCGTTATGCTGCCGCCGGACGCGCCGCGCGTGCCGCTGGAGGTGAGCCTGCCGGCCGGCACCATTCCGCGTTATCCGCATATGGAATGGGCCTTTGCCAACGGTTATTCGAAGAAATACACCTCGTCCGGCTGGGCAAGTTATGACAGTCAATTCTTCCGCTGGGCGGAGCGTCAGGGGTACGGTGTCGATCTCGCCAGCCAGCACGAACTGCACAACAATCCTAGCATTCTCAACGATTATGACTGCGTCGTATTCGTCGGCCATGACGAATACTGGACCTGGGAAATGCGCGATGCCGTCGATGCCTACGTCGACCAGGGCGGGCATGTCGCCCGTTTTGCCGGCAATTTCATGTGGCAGACGCGGCTGGAAGACGAGGGGCAGCGGCAGGTCTGCTACAAATATGTCGCGCGCAAGGAAGACCCGGCCTATCAGGGCGGCGATATCACCCGCGCCACCAATTCCTGGGAAGCCCCCGAAATCGGCCGCCCCGGCGCTCTGACCTTCGGGCTTAATGCGACCAATGGCGTCTATTCCGGCTGGGGCGGCTGCGCCCCGCGCGGCGTTCGTGGCTTTCCGATCTGCCGGCCGCGCCACTGGGCCTTTGCCGGAACCGGCCTGTTCTACGGCGACCTGCTGGGTGCCGACAGCCATATCTATGGCTATGAAGTCGATGGTCTCGCCTATGAAATCCGTTACGGCCTGCCATATCCGACCGCCGATAGTGGCGCGCCGGTGGGCTTGGAAATCCTGGCTTTGGGCATGGCGAGCCAAGTCGAGGAAAGCGATATTTTGACGCGCGAAGACCTGTTTTTCGGTGACGAGGACGGGCGCTTCATCGCCGAGACGCTCTATGGCGAGGCGAGCGACGAGAACATGGAAAAGGTCCGTTACAGCAACGGCATGATCGTCAATTTCAAGCGCGGCAAGGGCGAGGTTTTCCACGCCGGTACCTGCGAATGGGTGGCTGGCCTGCTGCGCAACGACAAGATGGTCGAGCGCGTCACTGCCAATGTCCTCAACCGCTATCTCAACCAATAATTTCATCCAGAGCAGAGCATCATGAACATCCAAGCCAATGAGCGGCCCGCATCCCATCTCTTCTATGCGACACGCCTGCGCCGGCCGCTGGTCGACCGTGCCGAGGGCATTTATTTCTGGACGCAGGACGGGCGGCGGTTCATCGATGGATCGAGCGGGCCGATGGTCAGCAATATCGGCCATGGCAATCGTCACGTCATCGAGGCGATGAAGCGGCAGATGGAGAAGACGAGCTTCGCCTATCGTCTGCATTTCGAGAACGAACCGGCAGAGGAACTGGCCCGGCGTCTGGCAGGAAAAATGCCAGGCGATCTCGACCGGATCTTCTTCGTCTCGGGTGGTTCGGAAGCGGTGGAATCGGCGATCAAGCTGGCGCGGCAATGGGCCGTGGCAACCAATCAGCCGAAACGCTGGAAAGTGATCTGCCGTTTCCCGTCCTATCACGGCGGCACGATCGGCGCGCTTGGCGTCACCGGCGACCTGGCACTGACGGAGATCTTTGCGCCGCAGATCCAACCGATGCCGGCCATCCCGGCTCCGACAGCCTACCGCGACCGCGACAACCTGACGATGGAACAGCGTGGCTTGCGCTATGCCGACATGTTGGAGGAGAAAATCCTCGCCGAAGGGCCGGAAAGCGTCGTCGCCTTCATCATGGAGCCGGTCGGCGGCGCGGCAACCGCCGCACTCGTGGCGCCTGAAAGCTATTTCGCGCGCATCCGCGAAATCTGCGACAAATACGGCATCCTGCTGATCCATGACGAGGTGATGAGCGGTGCCGCGCGCACCGGCAAATATCTCGGCGGTGATCACTGGAACTGCAAGCCGGATATCATCACGCTGTCGAAGGGCATCGGCTCCGGCTACGCCGCGCTCGGCGCCATGGCGGCCTCGGCGAAACTGGTAAAGCCGGTGCTCGACATGGGCGGCTTCCAGCACGGCTATACCTATGCAGGCAATCCGCTCGCCTGCACAGCGGGCTTGGCGGTGCTCGAGGAGATGGAACGGCTTGGCGTCGAAGCCAACGCCACTTCGATGGGCGATCTCTTGAAATCCGAGCTGGAAGGCTTGTCGAAACGCTTCCCGTTCATCGCCGGTATCCGCGGCAAGGGCCTGCTGATCGGCGCCGATCTCGTCGCTGACCCTGTGACCTTCAAATCCTTTCCCAAATCACAGGCGACCAACCAGCGGTTGCTCGATATTGCCTACGATAAGGGGCTGATCCTCTATTCCCGCCGTATCCGTGGCGACGGTTATGAAGCAGACAACCTGATCCTCGCACCGCCGTTGATCATCACTGCTCAGGAAATCGGTGAGATGGTTTCGATCCTCGGCGACAGCTTCGAACAGCTGGCGCATGAGCTCAACCTCCCGGTCAACGGATCAAAGTAAGATCATGAAGAACAAAGTCATCATCACCTGCGCCGTCACCGGATCCGTTCACACGCCGTCGATGAGCCCCTATCTGCCGGTGACGCCGGATCAGATCGCAGAACAGGCGATCGCGGCGGCCGAAGCCGGTGCATCGATCCTACATCTGCATGCCCGCAATCCGGCCGATGGCCGGCCGACGGCCGATCCGGCCGTGTTCATGCAGTTCCTGCCGCGTATCAAGCAGGCAACCGACGCCGTCATCAACATCTCCACCGGCGGCAGTTCGCTGATGTCGCTGGACGAGCGCCTGGCCGCTTCGCTTCAGGCGCAACCGGAAATGTGCTCGCTCAACATGGGCTCGATGAATTTCGGCATTTTCCCGCTGGCAAAACCCGGCATGGAATGGCAGCACGAATGGGAGCCGCAGTTGCTGGAAGCGACGCGCGGCACGATCTTCAAGAACACTTTTGCCGATATTGAGGACATTCTGAAGCGGCTGGGCGAGGGGTGCGGCACGCGCTTCGAATTCGAATGCTACGATGTCGGCCATCTCTATTCGCTGAAGCATTTTTACGATCGCGGGCTGGTGAAAGGCCCGTTGTTCGTCCAGTTCGTGCTGGGCATTCTCGGCGGCATCGGCGCCGATCCGGATAATCTCAGCCATATGAAGCGCATTGCCGACAAGCTGTTCGGCGATGACTATCGCTTCTCGGTTCTTGCGGCCGGCCGCCAGCAGATGCCGCTGATCACCATGGGGGCGGCGATGGGCGGCAATGTGCGGGTCGGGCTGGAAGACAGCCTCTATCTCGGCCGCGGGGAACTGGCCAAATCCAACGCCGATCAGGTGAGCCGCATCCGCACCATTCTGGAAGCCCTGTCGCTGGAGGTCGCGACGCCTGACGAAGCGCGCATGATGCTGGCGCTCAAGGGCGGCGATCGGGTGGGTTTCTGATGGTTGATATCCCGAACCAGCACTTGGCAATCCGTGTCGCAGCGGCTGAAGATGTGCATCTCGTCCATGCCGGATTGCTGACCATCGCCCGGCATCTCGATGCCGAAGGCAAAGTCACTGCAACGCCGGACGATCTTCGCAAACACGGGTTCGGTCCGCAACCTGCCTTTACCGTTCTGCTTGCAGAAATTGGTGGAGACTTTGCCGGCATGTGCCTGTTCTTTCAGAGCTTCTCGACCTGGGGTGGGCAGAAGGGCGCCTATATCCAGGACATCGTCGTCGAAGAACGATTTCGAGGTGCCGGCATCGGCGTCGCACTTCTGCGCCACACGGCGGCGCATGTCCGTGCCGGGGGAGGTACCTATCTGCGGCTGTCGGTCGATGCGAAAAACCTCTCGGCCCAGCACTTCTATCAGCGGATGGGGCTTGTCTGGTCTGAGGAAGAACGCATTCATGCCGCCTACGGCGATACATTCGAGGCGCTTGCCGGGCAGCACGAGAGCGGGGTTTGAGGAATGAGCATGAAGACCTTCTACGCTGAAGAGCAGGCGAAACATGATCCGAAAATGTTTCTGTCGAGCGGAGCGCCGCAGCCCAACCCGGAAAAGCCGGAGCGGATCGCCCGCCTGCTCGAAGGCGCAAAGGCTGTCGGATCCGAGATCGTCCGGCCGCGTGATCACGGCTTAAAACCGATCGCGGCCATCCACACGCCGGAATATCTCGAATTCCTGCAGAATATCTTTCTGCGCTGGCAGCGGATCGAGGGTGCCTCGGAAGAGGTGGTCCCGAACATCCATCCGCTGGCACGGACCGGCCGTTATCCGGCTTCTGCCGTTGGCCAGGCGGGTTACCATATGGCCGATACGGCGTGCCCGATATCAGCCGATACCTGGAGCAGTGCCTGCTGGAGCGCCTGGAGTGCTGTCGAGGCTGCGGAAGCGGTTTTGGCCGGTGCCCGCCACACTTACGCACTCTGCCGGCCGCCGGGCCACCATGCCTTTGCCGATGTCGCCGGCGGTTTCTGCTTCCTCAACAATTCTGCCATTGCCGCGCAGCATTTGCTGCAGTCGTCAAAACGCGTCGCCATCCTCGACGTCGACCTGCATCACGGCAACGGTACGCAAGGTATTTTCTACGGGCGCAGCGACGTACTGACGGTCTCGCTGCACGCCGACCCGGTGCGTTTCTATCCATTCTTCTGGGGCAATGCCGACGAGCGCGGCGAAGGCCCTGGGCTCGGCTACAACTACAATCTGCCACTGCCGCGCAAGACGGCGGATACTGGGTTTCTGGAGGCACTGGAGGCAGCCAACCGCCGCATCGAAGCCTTTGCGCCAGATGCGCTGGTGGTTGCGCTGGGCCTCGACGCCTTTGAAGGCGATCCCTTTGGCGGACTGTCCGTCTCGACATCGGGCTTTGCCCGTATTGCCCAAGCCATCAGCAGCCTCGGCCTGCCGACCGTCATCGTCCAAGAAGGTGGTTATCTCTGCGACGAACTCGGCGATAATCTGGCGTCGTTTCTGACCGGGTTTGGAAACTGAGGATATGGGGGTGTAAGCTCCATAATTGAGCTTACACCCCAAAGTGCACTGAATTTCAGCTTGGTGGTTCATATCCATTCAAGGCAGTTCAATCTCCGATCTACTGGCGTTATCGTTGCTGATCTGTTCGATTATAGATGCGGATGCAGTCATATTCGAAAGGCCGTCTTGTTTTGTAAGCCTTCAGGCGCCTTCCAGCCGCCTTCGACGCCTCCACGGACAGGACCAAGTCTGTCCGACGACTTCGGACGAGGTTACAAGGCAAGAGACACTTTCGTCCCTCTCGCTTGTATTTTGCAGTCATCAAAGCGTCTAATTTGAAGGCTTGAGCGACTTCAAAATTTCCCCCAAATCAGCGCTATGTGCATCTTGGGTTGCTTTGGTACCCCAATACGTCACCACGAGCATCTTGCCTTCAGCAGGCGATGCGAAACCAAGGGAAACCTCTACAGGACCGTCGGCATCCTTGCCATCGAACTCGATGCTACCGAAGTTCATGCCATTGATTTCGACGTCGCCAGAGTCTCTTTGCGTTGCCGCGTCAATGGTGACGCCGTTATCGGTCAGAAAATTCACGGCCTCGTCAATGACCTTGTCCATATCCTTATCGGTTGCAACATCGATCGAGAAATAGATTGCGCCGTCGGGCGACTTGGCTTCGATGCCGGAAATTGTTTCTTTGGGACCCCAAGCATCGGGGATGGTCACCGACGCAATCGGCGCATCGCTCGGAAAAACGAGTGTTCCAGCATGGGCAAGAAAGGGGATCATGGCAAATGCCGCGGCTATAACGAATGTCTTTTTCAAGAGAAGTCCTCTATTGGAAATGAGCTGTATTCACGAGCAAAGGTGAAGACCCTGTCGCTGGACGCAATTAGACCGAAAATACTACGAAGATCAATTTAAGTTGCCCTGAAAGAGAACAACGCGCCTTGGCGTCTGGGATAATCTGAATGCCGATTGTAAAAGCGGAGCCAAGGATAGCCCAGATAGACTAAACAGCCCCCGATTTCTAAGGGAAACAGAAGGTTGGAGGCCCAAAGTTGAATGTAGCGTGGCCCAAATTAGCCCCAGGGCACAAAAAACGGGTCGAAGCCCGGTTGTTGTGTGAAAAAAGACTTTTCGGGAATTAGGCGTGCAGATCGCTCATCATCTGAGTATACCTGAGCATCCCGCACAATGCTCGAAAGGACCGAGAACCGCTTCGGCTTGCGGCCGGACTATCTGGCTGTGATAGCGCTTACAGTGCCGCCGACTTGGCATGGCTGGTCAAGGAGAAGAAGATCGCGCCGCACATTCCTGTCTTCGACAAATCGAATCGGACGGACGATACCTTCTCACCCATAGGCATCGGCGTTTTGTCCACGATAAAGGACACTGCCATGGATGTTCCGGGGCCGCTGGTGTGGGTCGCCGGGATCGTAACCGTCCAAGGCGTCAAATGCAGGACGGGACTTACTCACTGGCGATTTTGATTGTCACCTTGCCGGGCCGGGCAAAGATCGAGACGTCGCCTTGGACTTCACCCAGAATGACAATACCCGGTGACGGCACGTGTCCGTCACGATAGTAGATGACGAAATCGCCCGAACTCCAAAGTCCAAGCGTACCGGTGGAGAATTGGCGCTGGCGTGGAGCTGACGGCAATGCAGCTGGCAGGTCGCCAGTCTTTTCCTGACGCCGATGATCGTCCATATCAATGGTCAACGGCAGCATTCCGGCAAAGGCGCGAGCAGCCGCGTTGTCAGCCAGTTCGGCGGTGATATTGCCCCAGTCGGATGAAATCGAAATGCGGTCCTGCGCCAAGGCGGATCCTCCAAATAGTAGTGTGAGCGAAGCTGCGATGAATACTGTTCCTGCGTGTTTTTTCATGTGCCACCATTGTCTGACTGAGAACGAAGCTTTCCGACTGACCTCAAACCGGCCATCGAATAGCGTGAGAACGCGGCGACACCAGCAATGACCACTGTCCAGTGCGCGTAAAACGGCGTTACCGAGATTGTGAAATCCCAGAAATCCGAACTGTAGCCGTACATCAGTTTCGTCGGGACGCCGAGAACAGCGAAACTCCAGGCGCCAAGGATCAGCGGGATCACGGAAACGAGCCTGAGCACGCCGGCCCTGATCCGCGACGGAGAGAGCCTGAACACTGTCCCTGCCGCCGCCATCACACGGGCCCAGGGGCTGCCGACATGGACGGCGATGATGAGCGCCACCCAATAGGCGGAACCAGTGGAGTTCGATGACGCCGACATTATCCGTGAATTGGATGAAGCTCAGCACCGAGCGGGAGATCAGCACGCTGGTCACCAACAGCACTGTCATATTGATCGGGAGCCACGAGTGTCTCAAGACAACAGCCCAGCGTCGGGCGTCATAACTGCCAGTGCCAAGTTTCAGGAACCAACGCCTGTTGGCGTAGAGGTGCCATGCCAGAAGTCCGAACATGACTGTCCCGAAGATCTCGTGCGGGCCGTTGTCGAGCCACCAGTAGCCGAGCGATAGCAACAAAAGCGCAGCCAAGCCGGCGGGAAGAAGAAGGCGATCGGGCGCTAGTCGGACCATAATTGCACCTCGCTGACATCAAAGCGGGTCATTATCGGAGATGGCTCCATCTAATGTGAATGAACTGTTCGGACTGACGTGATCGGTGGCAGGAATAGCAACGAGCGACATTCTCGTCTGTCTTGACAGTCCGATTGGGCCAGAACCACTGGTAATTCCCATTCGGCACCATCACCGATTTTCTGACCGACGAGATAGCGGGTCAGAACATCGCTCTGTTAGTCGACAAGGACCATGTGCGTGCCAGTGGGTACAGGCTGCCCGGCTTTGAGCGCCGCGAGGGCCTCAGGGTGTCAGCATGTGCACGCGGGTGATCCCCCGCCGAACAGTCGTGTAAAGCGCGAGCTGCTCGAGGCGTTGCAGGCGATAGCTCAGTTCCCACGAGGAAGTCACCTGTCAGAACGACCACGAAGGGTTGGGCCATCAGGCCGGACCAGCGAACAATATTTATTGTCTTTATCCCTTATGCCGATCGATCAACGGCTGCTGCACTCTCCGCCTCGCAATGCGCGCGGGGCGATTGGGCCTCGGCGTGACCCCGGGCAAAGTTGGAAGTTTCCTTATTCTGGAACTCCCATGATGTCTCGGCCGTCGCAGGACGACGGCCGAGACAAATGGTTGGCCGGACTTGAGCTACAAACAGCTTCCTCAAGCTCAGTTTCGGCTTACATTCAGGCGAGGTTATGATCGAAGAAGCCCTTCAGCTTATCGAACGGGATGAGGTCCACGCGGTCGTAGAGATCGACGTGACCTGCGCCCTTCACCCAAACGAGTTCCTTCGGCTCGGAGGCACGCTTGTAGGCGTCCTCGCTAAATTCCTTGGAATGCGCTTGGTCCCCGGAAATGAACAGCATCGGCCGCGGTGAAATCGTTTCGATGTCGTTGAACGGGTAAAAGTTCGCGAACTTGACCACACTGCTCATCGTTGGCTTGGTCGTCGTCTGCCTTGTCGCGCCTGCCGGGGTGAACTCGCCGCGCGGCGTGCGGTAGAAATCGAAGAATTCGCGCTGGACCGGGTCGGTGTCGGCCGTCAGCTCGAGGGTGGTGCCACCGACGTATTGGACAGGGGCGCCATCGGCCTCGGCCCAGCGCTGCTCGGCCGCCGCTGCGATGAACTTCTTACGCTGCTCGACGCTCTGGGAATGGTTGAGCGCATCGCGGAAGGCTGAGCCCATATCATACATGCTGACGGTTGCGACCGCCTTGATACGCGGGTCGATCTTGGCGGCGCTGATGACAAAGCTGCCGCTGCCGCAGACACCAATGGCGCCGATGTTGGCGCGATCGACGAAGGCATAGGAGCCGAGGAAATCGACACCGGCGCTGAACGCCTCGGAATAGACTTCCGGGGAAACGAGATTGCGGGTCTGCCGGTCGCTTTCCCCCCAGAAGGGCAGATCGATGGACATGGCGACGAAGCCCTCTTCCGCCATTTTGGTCGCATAGAGATTGGCGCTCTGCTCCTTAACCGCACCCATCGGATGACCGACGATGATCGCCGGGTTCTTCATTGCGCGGTCAAGATCGTTGGGAAGATAGAGATTGCCGGCGACATTCGTCTGATACTGGGTCTTGAACGTAACCTTCTGCAGGGTCACGCGATCGCTGGTGTAGAAATTGGATGCGCCGTTGGACATGTCTTGAGCCTTTGCAATTGTCGTGTCGAAAATGGACATCGCCCCGAGGGCCGCAACGCCGGCACCCGTCATCTTGAGCAGGTGGCGGCGGTCCATGCCGGGCACAGAAGTCTGTACGAAATCTGCGTTTTGCTTGTCAGTCATTTGCATTTCTCCTTAATGATGTTGCGATGGAAATTGAGCCGAATGGAGCGACCGCTGATCATGTCAACGGCCTGTGGAATGCCAGGCGGCCACGGCGAGGATGGATGAGCCGGCCAGTAGGACGGCTGCGAATAAAAAGGTGGTCCACCAGCCGGAGCTGTCGAACAGGACGCCGCCGATGGACGCGCCCAAGGTAATCGCCAGCTGAATGGTCGCCACCTGCAGGCCGCCGCCTGCCTCCGCGTCGTCGGGCATGGTTCGGCTGAGCCAAGTGCCCCAGCCGACGGGAGCGGCCGTGCTGAACAGACCCCAACCGATCAGAAGGGCGGCAGTGATTGTCGAGGACGATCCAAATGCGATCAGCCCCGATGCGATAATGGCCATAATTAGCGGGATTGCGCCGAGGATGACGAACAACCGCTTTTGGAGCATGTGGCTGACGATGGTGGTCCCAGCAACCCCCGCCAGACCCATCAGCAGGAGCAGGAGAGAGAGGGTCGATATCGAAACATGCGTCACTGTTTCCAGAAATGGGCGAAGGTATGTAAACAGGGCGAACTGGCCCGTGAAGAGGAGCATGATCGAGGCTGTGCCGATCGCCACCGGAGGGCGGAGAAGCAGCCGAAAGACATTCGACGGCCCCTCGCTATCACGCGGCGGCAGCGACGGCAGGCTGACCCACTGCCAAACCAAAGCCAGCAGTGCCAGTGGAACGACGGCAAAGAACGCGCCGCGCCATCCGATATAGCTGCCGAGCAGGCTTCCTAGAGGTGCGGAGATCGTTGCCGCGATGGCATTGCCTGCGTTCAGCATCGCAATTCCCTTTGGCACAGAATCTTCCGGAACCAGGCGCATCACGATCGAAGTCGACATCGACCAAAAGCTGCCGATGGCGATGCCCAGCATGGCGCGGCCGATCATCAGCACGAGATAGTTGGGGGCGAATGTGACGATCGTTCCGGAGATCACCAGGACCAATGAGGACGACACGAGAACCAGTCGCCTGTCCAATCGACGCGTCAGCCCCGCCACCAGAATGCTGGTGAGGACGGCAAAGATGCCGGAGATCGATATCGCTTGCCCGGCGCGCCCCTCCGTGACACCCAGTTCCGTTGCGATCGGTGAGAGAAGGCTGACGGGCATGAACTCAGATGCAATCAAAACGGCCACGCACAGGGCCATTGAGAAGACCGCGCCCCAGGCTGCAATCTGCATAGCGGAGTTAGCGGTCAGCGCGGTCCGGGGGCCAGTGTCGTCATTCACGAATTCAGAACGTGTGAGAGCTTGCTGTGTCATGGCGGCAATATATGCCAGCCACAGTTTGAAGATTAGTCGTTGCAATTCGCTTGGACTTATCGATCTATGACATTAATCAATGATGCTACGAGGCGACCATGAAGCGACAAGATCTCAATGACATGCTCTGGTTTCTGGCTGTGGCAGAAGAGCGGAGCTTTACAAAGGCTGCAGCAAAACTCGGCACATCGCAATCGACGATCAGTCATACGATCAAGAAGCTCGAAGCTCGGATGGGTCTTCGCCTTCTGACACGGACAACCCGCAGCGTCGTTCCGACGGATGCGGGCGAAAGGCTGATCCGCTCGCTGGCGCCCCGCATCGAAGAAATCGAAACGGAGATCGACGCGCTGATGGAAATGAGGGAGAAGCCATCCGGAATTGTTCGGATAACCCTCTCGGACTTCGCGTTGGAGCGTTTCGTCTGGCCGAAACTGCGACCGGTTCTCCGGGAATACCCCGACATCAAGGTCGAACTAAACAGCGACAACGGTCTTACAGATATCGTGGAAGGGAAGTTCGATGCAGGTGTCCGGCTTGGTGAAAGCTTGGACAAGGACATGATAGCAGTCCGAATCGGGCCTGACTGGCGTCTCGTGGCTGTCGGGTCACCCGGATATTTCGCAAACTGCTCGATACCGCAAACTCCTCAGGAGCTTGTGGGCCACAACTGTATCAACCATCGGCAATCCAGTGGCGGCGGGCTCTACGCCTGGGAATTTGACAAGGATGGGCGAGAGTTTCGGGTCCGCGTCGAGGGGCAACTGACGTTTAACACCTCGTACGCCATGATCGATGCTGCCGTGAACCACTACGGTATCGCATATGTACCTGAAGATCTCGTTGAACGGCAGCTTGCCTTGGGACAATTGGTGCAGGTTCTGGATGACTGGACGCCGCTGTTTTCGGGATACTACCTCTACTATCCAAGCAGGCGACAGAACTCGCCGGCCTTCAAGGTGGTTGTAGAAGCCCTTCGTATCTGAGGAGGAATTGCGAGATAGGGGTGACCACCATTAACGTCGATGAGAGAGTGGGCGGCGTCTCATGGTGGTTGGTCGTCATGTCTTTTGTCTTAGACCCTTCCGCTTGGGAAGCTCACACCTAGGTCTTTCCCACGGCCGAAAAGGAAGCGGGCGACGTCCAAGTAAACCGGCGATACCGTGACTGCTAGTTCCTGCCCAAACTAAACAAGCTGGCCAAATGATTGACCCCCTCGCTGATCGACGATACCGGCATGGACGCATATCCAAATATGAAGCCCGCACGCGGTTCCGTCGCCGTGGAATAGAGACGAGACACGGGATAAATACCGACGCCATTCTCCCTGGCCCTGGTTGCGAAATCCTCCTCGTGCTGTGCTTTCAGCTGGTTGAACCAAACGACGACATGAAGTCCGGCGGACGTGCCGACGATCTCGACCTCGCCGCCAAACGTCTCAGCCATTGCTGTCAGGAAAACTTCCCGACGTTGCGCATTTGCGCGTCTCATTCGGCGGACGTGCCGTTCATACGCACCTGTAGTGAGGAGGGAAGCGAGCGCTTTCTGCTCGAAAGAGGGTGTATGGCGATCGGCAAACTGTTTGCAGTGGACGAAGGCGCCCACGAGCGCTTTGGGGAGGACCATGTATCCAAGTCGGAGCGCTGGAGACAGGGTTTTCGAAACCGTGCCGACGTAGATGACCCGTCCTTCGCCCAAGAGGTAGAGGGGAGGGATCGGGCTTACGTCGTAGCGATATTCGCCGTCATAATCGTCCTCGACCACATAGGCTCTGTAGGAACGCGCCCACTCCATCAGCGCATGACGGCGACCCACCGGTAGAACGCCGCCGAGCGGAAACTGATGACTTGGGGTCACATAGGCCAGAGCGACATCATCAGCGTCCGGCAGTAACGCTGTGTCCATGCCGTGATCGTCGCACGGCACGGGAACCGCGGTTGCGCCGACCGCGATCATGACGTTGCGCGCCATGGCATAACATGGATCTTCGAGGACGACCTTGTCGCCTGGATTGACGAGTACCCGGGCGCACAGGTCAAGCGCTTGCTGCGATCCGTTGACAACGACGATCTGATCGAGATCGCACATGATGCCACGCGATCGCCAGACGTAACCATGCAACGCCTTTCGCAGGGCAATGTTGCCAGCAGGATCGTCGTAGGCTTGCCGCTCGCGATGAGTGAGGAAGGTCGCAGTCATAGCCTTGCGCCACGCCGCCTGGGGAAAATCGTCGGACGCCAGGTCGCCATAGCGAAAATCGAATTGTAGCAGCTGTCTTCCGGCCGAGCTGTTGGAGCGCAGAGCCATCGCGCGTGTGGCGTAGTCCGACAGCGATCTGTCAGCGCCATGTCGGTCACAATCTTGAGCAATCGGACCTGGCCGGCCGATGGATGTAACCGTAGGCCGCTTTCCCTGGCTGACGCGCACATAGCCTTCTGAAATGAGCTGCTCAAAGGCCGCTGTTACCGTCGTTCTCGATACGCCCAGTTCCTCGGCGAGCGACCGGCTTGAAGGCAAGGACGTGCTGACTGCAAAAACGCCAGCTTCGATTTGCCGGAGAAGCGACAGATAGATGCGCCGGGTTGTTCCGGTCTGAGCGGACGTTTCACCGAACTGGACCAATAAAAATCTCCTAAACTGGCAGTGGACCTTGGGCCAGTTCACTGAAATACGTCGGTAGTGTCAATCGGAAATAGGCCTCACCGATTGCCGTCGATTATTGGAGAACGACAGCGGATGTTCGAAACACCTATCATTAACGAAAGACTGCGGGAGATCGCGCCAGGGTTTCGAGCGGTCAGCATCCATGTCGATGCGAGCTCGGCCGGCCAGGTAAGCCTTGATCCAAGTGTTCTGGTGCAAGCGTGTGACCTCGCAATTGCAGGCGGACCGGACTGGGCGGACGCACATCTGGCGAGCTGGGCCGACACCTACATCCGTTTTGGCGCGAAACCGAACCGCACCCCGTGCTCGGCTCAGGCTCTGAGAAGGAGGGTTGTAAAGGATGGTGGACTTCCGTCGATCAACCCGGTCGTAGATCTCTACAACGCTATAAGCCTCAAATATGCAATTCCGGTCGGCGGTGAAAACTACGACGCTTATGTGGGCCGACCGTTCCTGACGATCGCCGATGGCACGGAAACATTTGAAACCATGACAAACGGCGTGGCCGCCAACGATCCTCCGGTCCCAGGGGAAGTGATCTGGCGCGATGATGTCGGCGTCACCTGCCGGCGCTGGAACTGGCGGCAGGGCACGCGGACGCGCCTTGAGGCGGCCAGCGGTCGGATGTGGTTTATTCTGGAGGCACTGGAAACCATGCCCGGCGATGCATTGACTGAGGCAAGTGGTGAGATGGCGGTCGTTTTGGAACGCCTGATGCCCGGATGTAAAATCCTGACGACGCCGGTGGGTCTTGCATAGTGCTTTTGCGCATCATGCCGTTGTTTCGAGGAGTTCAGTGATGTCAGCCGATTTCCAGCAGCTTTTGACCGTCTACGCCGCCTATGTGATCGCGGCCGGAAGTCCCGGACCGAGTAACATGCGCATAATGGGTGTGGCTATGGCACAAGGCAGAAGCGCTGCACTGACGCTCGCCTTGGGTGTCGTTAGCGGTTCGATCTTCTGGGGGCTCATGGCCTCAACCGGAATTTCCGCACTGCTGACGACCTACGCTGGCGCATTGACCGTCTTGCAGATATTCGGAGGGTTCTATCTCCTTTACCTCGCCTTCAAGGCGGCGCGCTCAGCTCTCACGTCCAACGAAAAGCTAAGCCCAAATACTTTAGGTGCCGAGGGCGTGACGCGTGGAGCGCTCTACCGACGAGGTCTGCTGATGCATCTGGCAAATCCCAAGTCCGTCCTGGCTTGGATCGCACTTGTGACGTTGGGTATCGGCCCGAGTGCATCGTGGGAGACCGTCGCAATCATTCTCGCCGGCTGCGCAGTCCTGAGCGCTACCATCTTCTGCGGCTACGCGATCGTGTTTTCCACGTCGACCATGGTCGCGCTTTATCGTCGTTCTCGACGCTGGATCGAAGGGCTGCTTACGGTTTTCTTTGTCTTCGCCGGACTTCGCATGCTCATGACCCGCATCTAATCAAGGGATACCCATTATGACGATCTGTCGCGGCCTCTCAGCGTTCCCGCTCACCCCAACCAATGAGGCAGGACAGGTCAAAGCCGAGGAACTTGCCCGGTTTGTCGATCGCATTGCGGCTGCCGGAGCTGACTCAATCGGCTTGCTGGGGAGCACAGGCGGCTATGCCTACCTGTCGCGGGAAGAACGCAAGCGCGCTGTCCGGATTGCCGTTGAGAGTACTGGCGGCAAGCTACCTCTCGTCGTTGGGGTTGGCGCATTGCGAACTGACGACGCGCAGGCTTTGGCGCGGGACGCGAAGGCTGCCGGTGCGGACGGTTTGTTGCTGGCCCCGATGTCTTATGTCCCCTTGGGAGAAGAGGAAGTCTTCCAGCACTTCGTAGCTGTGGCTGAGGCTGGAGACCTGCCACTTTGCATCTACAATAACCCGAGCACCACCCGGTTCACCTTCAAGGACGGGTTGATCGAGCGTTTGTCCCGCGTTCCTAACATCGTTGCCGTGAAAATGCCTCTGGCGGCGAACGAAGATTATGTCGGTGAACTCGCTCGCTTACGGCAGATGACCCCAAAGGAATTCACGATCGGCTACAGCGGAGATTGGGGCATGATGGCAGCTTTGAACGAAGGGTGTGATACTTTCTACAGCGTGGTGGCAGGTCTTTTGCCTGCTCCAGCTCTCGCACTGACCCGCGCGGCGCAATCCGGGGACAGAGAGACTGCCGCGCGCCTGAATGAAGATTTCCAGCCTCTTTGGACCCTCTTCAAGCGCTACGGCAGCTTCCGCGTCATGTTCGTCATCGCTGAGCTTTTGGGGCTTGCACATGTCCAGCCACCGCGACCCGTGTTGCCTCTTCCCAAAGATGCGCACGATGATGTGAGACAGGCCTTGGATACGCTGGGCACACAAAAGCTCGGCTAGGTCGGGACGAAGTGGGTGTCACCAATCAGCTTAGGCCGTGACACCAGCTCTAACCCTCAACAGCATACATATGGTCATCGGCCGGGCTGGGTGGCTCATGAGTGCTTTCGGCAGTCTTATCACAAGGCTTAGGCGCAGAGCCTCCTGAAACCCTGACGTGGAGAGCGACCATCTGTTGCACTGGTCGGAGGCGAAGATGTAAGTACAGGTGACGCGTTCCTCACCGTGGCTCAGCGCGGATGACGTTGATGAGCTCAGCAGCTCCTGCGTTGCGTTCCTTGCTGTTTCAGCGCTTCGGTCTCGAGATGCATCTTGAAGTGATCTTCGATGTCCTCGCCCATATGCTGCTCGGCCGAGGCGGTCAGATATGGGGTGGCCATGTTGCAATGATTCGTGGCCAGACCCGTGGACGGCATGCGCTGTTCGCACCTTTGCCGATGATCGGATGTGGCTCATAGGCTTGGCATGGTGTCGCTTTTGCGTGAGCCCCGTTTAAAAGCAATCGAACCTACGATGGAACTGCGCCAACTCACCTACTTCGTTGCGGTCGCCGAAGAGCTGCGCTTCGGCAGGGCTGCAGCACGGTTCATATCGCCCAGCCTGGCTTGTCGACGCAGATCCAGGCGATGGAGCAGGAGTTGGGTGTGCAGTTGTTTGTCTGCACGACACGGCGGGTACAGCAAAGTGAAAACCCCGCTTTGATGCGAGGTTCGCAAACAATGCAAATGCCGTTTTAAAAGTTGTATCAGCTCTTCGGGCTCAGATCGACTTTGAACCATTTTTTTGACAACTCGGCCAATGTTCCCTCTGCTAAGGCGGCTCACGCGGGGTCAATTTCAAGGAGGGCGTCAGCGCGATCCGTGAAGTCGCATACAAGATCTTGGCTCTGGATGCCTTTACCGACATGCAGAGCGGCATCACGCTCAGCGGCGGTTCGTCCACCAACACCGTTGCGGCGCACGCGCTTGGGGAGGTCCGCTTTGTCGATAACGAGCAACGTGGCCACCTCATCACGCAGATCGAAGCAGTCCTCGCGCGCTCGACGATCCCGATGTCGAAGACCTCTTCGAGCGGCAAAGCCACTCTATCACTCCGACGCCCAACGCCGTATGCCGGGGCACCTGAACAAGCTGCTCGCCGAAGCCAATGTGCCCTATGACAAGGTGTTAGAACTCGAAGACATCGACGCGGAGTTCGCCCAGGCCGATGTTGCTTATTCATCGGTGCCAATGACGTCACCAATCCGGCGGCGCGCGACAACACTTCGCCGATCTACGGCATGCCGATCCTCGATGTCGACGAGGCCAAGACCTGCCTGTTCGTCAAGCGCTCGCTCGGCTCCAGCTATGCCGGCATCGAAAACACGCTGTCCTACAAGGACGGTACCATGATGCTGGTTTGCGATGCGAAGAAGATGACCGACGACATCTTCAAGGCGATGAACCACTGAGGCGATGGGCCAGTGACAGGTCTTCGTTGATGCTGACACACAAAAATGCCCGCCGGTGAGGCGGGCATTTTTTGTGACTGGAGGTCAGAATGTTTGGCTTAGATGGCAGCCGGTGCCAGCGTCATCTTCTCGACCCCAACGGCGATGTTCAGACCTTCCTGGACCTGAACGTTGACAGGCTGCAGCATGAAGGCCTTGTCGATCCCGCCGCCGAGTACCTTGGCGCCTGCACCTGCGGCAAAGCTCGCATCGGCTCCGACACCATAATATTCGCCGCTCAGCGGAAAGTTCGCATCGCTGGCGCCGGTCTTGGCTAGCACATCCCAGATCATCACGCTCTTGCCGGTCTTCCCGAGATCGATGCCGTATTTCTGGATCTTGCCGTCATAGACGGCAGCCGGGCCGCCCGCCGCCGAGGTATAGGTACATTTCAGCATTTTCTCGGATGTGACGATCATTCCGACGCCGCCCTCCGAGCCGCAAACCAGCCGTCCAACGGTCACGTAATTTGCAGCACCCGCAGGTACGACCCAAACGGCAGCAAGTGCAGTCGTGGCGATGATTGTGCGTTTCAACATGATTTTACTCCTGTTCGACCCAGCCATGCAATCGGTTCTCAGGTGGGCGTGTATTTCGCTTGGCGCATTCCAATTCTTGCGAACGATGCCCTGATGACGCCCGATAACGGCTCGCAGGACGGATGGTTCCGCAGTGGCGGGACAAACAGGCAATAAATAACCCGCTGTGGTGGCAACGGGTTCATTAACGCCCCACCTTGGGGACGGCCAAAGGTGTTCGCGATATTGCCGCGGCAGGAGATGGTTTTCTACTCCTTTCGGGGCCGGAAAAGGACACAGTCGGGGACGCAAGCGTGTGCTTTTGGAAGCCTGGTTTTCGGACGCAACGCTGTGCCGCGAGATTACGCAGGCTGGGCCGACCGACAGCAAGCCGGAAGCGCTTACGGTTCTTAAAACCACCGACGATCACTACCAGGTTTTGATCATGTCCGACGGCGTGAGCAATGGAGCTCCGGCAGCCTATGAGGTTCTCCGCTGATCAGTGGCACGAACTGCTATTGCTGCAAGATGTCCGTGAAATAGTGCTCGTGAGCAAGGCGGTTACCCGGAGATCCCGTGTAGGGCGAAAAACGCGCTGAAATTCATCGTCAATAAACTCGAAATATATTATGTGCATATTGACAGCGACTTAGAACGGTCGCGAACGATTTTCCCTATTCAAGGATCTACCAATGGCTGATGATACGAACTTTGCTCCTGCAGTCGAGACTGCGTCCGCTGAGGCGTCTTCGAAGACAAAAGACAAGAAGACGCGCACACCGCGGAAGCCGAAGGCCGCTGCGGAAGCTGTCGCTGACACTTCGGTAAGCGCTCCTGTAAAGAAGACCCGCGGCCCGGCAAAGAAAGCAGCGGTGACCAGCGCGCCCGTTGCAGCCGAGCCGGCCGCTAAAGCATCGGCTCCAGCAAAGACGGCGACGGCTGCGAAGGCTCGGCCTGCAAAGCGCGCACAGCAAAAAGCCGTGGCCGCGCCGGTTAATACGGACGGTTTCGCCGATCTTCTGAAGCTCGAGGAAGAAAACCAGAAGCTTCGTAAGGAGCTTTCCGGCAAACTCCGCGCCGAAAACGCTGATCTCCGCAAAAAGCTCGGGATGGTTTGATCGTAGACGATCGCCAACAGCGGCTGATTTTAGTGCCGCTTCACGACTAAAGACCGGGCTCGCATTGCAAGCCCGGTCTCCCGCTCGGTACTATGGAGCCAGGAAACGAGTCGGGAGACGGTCGATGAGATCACCATGGCAACTAATCAAGGGCTTTGCATCACGCCGCAAGTCGGATGAAGCCGGTGCATCGGTCGATAAGGCCGTGCCGACATCTGATCCGCAGGTTGAGGTGCTCGAGCAGCGCCATGCGCCGAAAAGGGAACTGGAAGCGGACCCAGATACAAACTCTCGATCGCTCGCTGAGGGGAACGAGACAGACCGGCACCCGGCTTCTATCGGAGCAGACGCCAAGCAACCCTTACCAGCGGTGCAAACCGATCCCTTGCCCTCGCAGGTGGCAGATAACGTTGCTCCGGACGGACAAGAGCAGCCCGCACCGATGGCGCCTGCAGTGGAGACTATCGACGGGGCAGGGGATACAGGCACTGTTACGACCGGCTCGACCGAGCGACGGGCAAAGGCGGCTCAAGCGCGAGAAAACCTCGGCAAGCGGACGGTTGTCAAGAACGCCGTAGAACAGCCAGGAGCGACCAAGAAGAGGGCCCTTGACGAAGGCGCTGAGCTGGACCTTGAAATCAAAAACCTTCGATTGCAGCTGTCTACGAAACTGCTTGAGCAGAACAAGCAGTTACGTCGTATGATTGAGCGCTACCATGACACTTGAGCACGAGTCTGGCAGTGATGGTTTTACCAACCCTGTCCCGGGCAGCTTGGGAATTCTTGTGGTGAGGTCACGTTGGAGAGTGTAGCGTTGGACGAGATTTTGGGGTTCGCGTGCAATTGTGCGAACAAGTTCGGAAACTGACGAATTGCATGGACAAGGGTCTCTGCAAATCCAGTGCACACGTGGTGGCCTCCGCACTTGCACTTCTCGCAAAGCTTGCCAGTGAAAGCGTCGGAAACGCGGAGTCACTGAGTGTTTGACTTTTGGGCCTCCCAACCCAGCGCGCAAAGCTCTGCTCTCTCCCGCGCGCCTAGGCTCCGAAAAGACGACGATCCCAGTACACCGGTTGGTGCAGACTGGCGCTGGTCATTGCGAACTCCGGATGGGCCGGATTGATCAGTACATTGTGATCGAACCTGGCCACGACGCTCGGCACCAAGAGGATGGCGCTGCGCCGTTCCGAACACCACCGTTCACCAAATTCCTTGCTGACCGTCGCTGGCATGCTGTCCCATCCCGGTAGCGCCGGCGGAGAAAAGACCTCGTAGGACAAGCCGAGCGGAAGCGTTATCTCGACGTAGTGCTGGTTTGGTGGCAGTCGGCCGCTACCGTGCACCAGTTTCTCGAGCAATGCCGTCGAATAGTGGTCACTGGTATAGATCAAAGGACTGCCGGGCGTGTTCCACCGGCCTGGCGCTATCGTCGAGCCCGTCGCGTCAAAAATGGGATAGGCGCCACCGGGATCGCCAATCCTGAAGCTGGTCAATGTTCGGTCGAGAACCTGCGCTGTCACGCAGCACTGCCATATTTCAGACCTCCAAGAACGTCGAGAATAATCTCTGCACCGATCTCACTCTGAATGACGCCGTCGATGGGGCGTCTGTCCTCCAGCATAGGGTGGGAGCGAAACAGGAAATCCCGAGCCTCCTCTTCTGTTTGCCAGACATCCAACGCCAGGCTCCAGACGCGAGCTACCTGCGCAAGACGCGTGCCCTCGTCCGAAGACAGACGGAGCGCGGTCTTGCGCCTTTCATAGGTAGCCTTCGCAATTAATAGATATTTGAACTGCGCATCGCTCGGTGCGAGAAGATGACCAACTCGCTCAAGGGCGCCGATTGGCAATCCGTCCTCGATTCGGGACATCAATCCAAACGGGGAACGCGCAGTGATCTCCTTTGCCGGAAGGCCTAGCACATCGGCCAACCTGAGAATGCAAGCATCGTCTCTTCCTTTTCAGTTGAGGGTATCCTTGGAAGACGTCTCGTTCGCAGGAACTTCGGCTGAACTTTTCCCGGTTGACACACTTTGAAACGTTGGCGGGATACCTCTTCTCGCCGACGGTAAGAAAGGGTGGCCGGGATCGACTGACGATCTGATCGGGAACAGTCGCGCCGTCGCCGCAAGCGGAGATGCGGCTAATCGATACCGGCGTGCCATTGAACACAGTTCGCGCTACACTCCGACGTTCGAACAGATCAAGGTGGTGCAATGCCGGGCAATGGTAACTCGAGATTTTTCGACGAACTTCCCGTTTTGGAAGAGTTCGCCGGCGTGACTGACTTTAGCAGCTACAGACCGCTCCCATTGGATTGGGTGCTCGCTGTCGCTGATGTGGTGGATTCAACGAAAGCAATTACCGAAGGGCGGTATAAGGCCGTGAACACTGCGGGTGCAAGCGTCATAACTGCGCTACTGAATGGCCTCGGGAGCCATAAGCACCCCTTTGTTTTCGGTGGTGACGGCGCACTGATGGCATTGCCTGGAGGTCGGAACGAAGAAGCGGTCGAAATTCTTTCCTCGCTCGTCGTATGGGTGTCGGAAGCGCTTAACCTGGAAATGCGCGCTGCTATCGTTCCGATGGCGGATGTCAGAAACGCTGGCTACGACGTCCAGGTATTACGGTATCGTGCAAGCGTAAACGCTGTCTACTCCATGTTCGTCGGGGGAGGCTCCAGCTGGGCCGAAGATCAAATGAAACGCGGTCGGTACTTGGTGCAAGCGGCTCCGTCAGGTTCCAGGCCTGACCTAACTGGCCTTTCCTGTCGCTGGGATCCGATCCCGGCCAGTCATGGCGAAATCCTGTCTCTCATAATCGCCCCAGGCGTCGACGGTATCGGGCCTCGATTCAAATCTCTTCTGAAGGATATTCTAATTATTGTGGCCCAGCAGGCTAGGGACGGTCATCCCTTGCCTCCTGAAGGCCCGCCTCTTACGCTTACTACCAAGGGCATTGATCCCGAGGCACGCGCGACTGCCTCCCAGGGACACCTGCTGGCTCGTAAACTGGGTATTTTCGCGGAAACCATGCTTGCAGTGGGGATTGATTATCTCGGTATCCCAATCGGCTCGTTTGACCCCAAACGTTATAAAGTGGAGGTCGCGGAAAACAGTGATTTCCGCAAATTCGACGACGGCCTTAAAATGACCGTTGATCTCAGCGCGGTGCAGTCAAATCAAATCGAGGACTTACTCGTCGAAGCTGCGGCGTCAGGGATTTGCCGCTTCGGTATCCACCGCCAACCCGAAGCCCTTATGACTTGCTTCGTGCCGTCACTAGACGCACGGGATCATATCCATTTCGTTGACGGAGCGGGTGGTGGGTATGCTCTCGCGGCAAGCAGGATGAAGGCGGATTTTCGCCCAAGCGACGCGCCATGACGCGTATTCGCACCTGGTTAAGGCTAGCGTCCCGCCACTGACCCTTGAATTCATCGTCAACAAAGGCATCTACTCTTTCGGGCCTGCGGAATAGCAGGCAGCTTTCCAGGGAGATAAGCATGGCCAACGAACAGGAATTGCGGGACAAGTTCTGGAAGGCGTTGAAATCAGATATGACGGTAATGCTTGGTCTGTCTGGCGTTGACGAAAGCCATACCCGGCCAATGACAGCCCAACTAGACGGCGACCGAAGTCCCATTTGGTTCTTTTCATCGACCGAGTCGGAACTCGTTCAGCAAGCCGCTGGAGAGGGCCGTGCAGTGGCGACCTTCGCCTCCAAGGGCCACGATATTTTTGCGGCTATCCATGGCAACCTCCGTATCGATAACGACCGCGCCGTCATCGATCGTCTTTGGAACAACTACGTTGCAGCTTGGTACGAAGGCGGAAAGGACGACCCAAAACTGGTTCTTTTGAGGCTCGATGCTGAACACGCGGAAATATGGAAAGATGGTTCCAGTTTGTGGGCTGGTGTGAAAACTGTGTTCGGCGGGGACCCTAAGGAGGACTACAAGGATAACGTTGCCGACGTCGATCTTAAATAGTCTTGATTTCGGCAGTCCATCCATCGTCATTGCCTGCTCGCATCGACGACGGACGTGTGTTTTCGGCTCCGCAGCCGCGCCTGCGTGGTGCGATAGTCACATAGGACTGGTTTAGCCCAGGAAGCCAATGACGGCGCACAATCGTGAATCCACCCGTCGCTGCATCTTCGTCGCCACGCTGATTAGCAGTAAAATGGGTCGCACAGCGCCCAAGAGATAAACGCCAGACAAAGAGCTCGGCCGTAAACCGACCACGTTCTGTATATACCCGGGAACGGCTATCGAAGCGCCCGCGCTTGAGAATGCGAATGCGAATGCGATGAGGATAACATAATCCGTCCGGTTCAATGCTAATCTCACGCCGGACGGCCCGCAGAATAAGCCTGATTGACCTTACATTCGAGCAAACACCTCATCATTGACGAGGGGAGCGCGACATCGATGTTCTCCCTGTTGTCGCCCAATGGACGATGTCCACGAACATCCGATACTGAGGTCACCCGATGACCCACGGGCGAAGCCAACGTCCGGACGAGCGGGTAGGGTCCGATAATGAATGTTATCGGACCTCGAGCCCAAAAAATCCGAAATCCGAGGTTTTTGAACGTGAGGGCGGTAGGCTCCGCAGTTTCCGAAGATCAAGGTAGTGGCCCAGCTAACGAAGATTGACATCTTCCTCCAGCGCTCTTCGCGTCTTCCTATGTTTTCCCTTCTTTCGGCGCTGAAATGACGGGGGTAAGGAACGCAGTCAGCTCGATGATCGATTCAATTTGTTGAGACGCGAATTCGCTTCTCTCGAAGCATTGAAATGCTTATCAATGTGGTGGCTGTTGGTCACTAGCCTCAATCATGCTTTTCCTGGAGAGAGACCGCCCACGCAAAATTTACACTGCATGCCTTCGGCATACGGGGTATCGATGACAGCAAATCCATCTGTCGATTTCACTCATCCCAACTCTTTGGTCCGGCTTTTTCATTTCGCGCCTTATGGGCCCGGAAGATTCTATCTTTGAGCACCTTGAAAGTCACGACGCGGCGGGGAGAGATCGGCGGTTCCTCACCTGTCTTTGGATTTAGGCCAATCCGCTCGTTTGTCTCGCACGTTAAACGTGCCGAATGACAAGAGTTTCACTGTTTCGTCGCGGTCGAGAGCGCTGTAAATCTCGTCCAAGACGAACGCGACAAGCTCAGCGGATTCGGTCCGCGACAGGCCAACCTTCCGGAGGACTGTTTCCGCCAGCTCCTGACGGGTGATTATTTCGACATTCATCTACCGTTCTCGTCGCTGAGTCACGCCTTTCCCCGGCGCAAACGGTTCATAAGTCGCAGTAAGATTGTTGGGAACACGCACGCTGTATCGGTGCTAGCAGTAACGGTTTCCCGGTGAACGTGCGTTCAAGCTACTCGGGCAGGCGATCCATTGATCTGGCGGTTGGCTCAAGCCGATACGAGGTGGATGTTGATAGCTCTCGGACCGTTGCCCGTCCGATCTGGTTCGGTGTCGAACGAGATTTTCTGGCCCTGGCGGAGCGCCTCGACCCCAGACGCCTGCAACGCGGAGATATGAACAAAAATGTCCTTTGCTCCATCATCCGGCGAGATGAAACCGAATCCTTTTTCGCTGTTAAAAAACTTTACCGTGCCGCTCGCCATAATCCCCCCTGAGCTCGTACTGCCCGACAACATGCAATCGTCCGGGGCGTGACGCAACAGGTATTACCGCGATTTGACGGCTATTGCCGGTGAGTTGCGCGAAGCAGAAGCTATAGCGGCGGCGGGTTGGCGCAAGGCGAGAAAATAAACTTCCCGATTAGACGGGGAACAGATCGTTCGTCCTGATGGGATGCCCTCCAAGCCCCCCGACTTTAGTGTAACGGGGCAAAACCATCATGCTAGGGAGAACTCGTGCACCCTTCTGATCTCGTCGCTGGCATAAAAACCAGATCGACAGCCAGGTCACCCTGAGCCCATTTGCTTGGCGACTACGGCGGCATACTATTCGAAGTAAGGCGTCGTCTTCGCCATCTCCTGTCTAAATCCAGCGCGCCATCGGGCCACCAGACCGGCCCACGCTCGCCCAGCGCGAGGGCGGCACGCAGCCGCAACTCGTCACGGGCGGAGTCCTTGACCGCGGGCCTTGCCGACATCGGCTCCGAGACCAGGCGTTTCCGATCTTCTTCCGGAAGAAATGGGTTCGGCTTCCGCCACAGGCGACCCCGCACAACGATGTAGCGCCAGCCCGGCGTTTCGAGGAAGTTGATGGTTTCCTTCAAAAAGGGTTCTCCCGCTCCGTTGGATCGACCTTTCTGAGCCTGAAGAAATACCTTCGGTCGTCACCAGCGACGCACATCATGCCGGCAATCTCGCGTTCATCGATGCGGCGAAAGTAATCGATAATTGGCTGGTTGTCGTAAACCATCGCAACCGTCTCTCCGACGTCCATGTCCCGCACCGTAAGCGCCGCCGTGGTGTTTCGCGCCCGGACTGCCTTCTGAAGATGCGAAAACCAGTTCCTGGCAATTGCAGTGCGCCCGAATGGCGCCAAGCGGATCGCCATCCCGATTGGAAAGTACGCCGGATTGATCGGGACGAGGCGACCTGGCCGCCACTGAAAAAGCAGGGCGTCGGCCCGTAGGTCGGCATGGAAGCGTTTTCCAAACCATTGCAAGTTCTCCAGAACGCCGTCGAGAGGGTGCCCGGCCGGAATGCCGACGCCGCTCCACAGACCGACCATCTCTGCTGGCCGCAACGGCTGAAGCGTCTGGAACCACTTTTGCTTGGCTTTCTGCAGATCGACGGTCATCGTTCCCCTCCCGTGCGCTTAATGTCGGGCGAGGCCCGATGTTCCAATTCATATTCGCAGGCGGCGTGCGTCCGCTTTTGCGCCGGCTAGTGCAGTCTGGCGTAGGGAGTATTTCTGGCAGGAACCAACCGCCTCTGTCTCCGTTTGGCGAAGAATTGCAAGGAGGTTACAGTAAGCCGATACGGCGACGAACACGTTGTGGAACGGCGCGAGCAGACATGAAGTAGCGTCGCGCAGCATAGGATCGCGATCTGCTGGGAGACTCAACTCCTGCTGCTCACCCAGATGGGTGATGATTTGATGGAAAAGCGGAAAAACGATCCACAACATTGGAGACCCCGCAACAGTCTGTCCGGCAAGCAGGATGCCGTATGCCGCTCCGTTATTTCTCCATCCCATCGATTCAGATCCTATCCGCGGAAGGTACCAGGCCGGGCACGCCAGAGCAGCGCCGTCCTCGGCACCACGTAGCCGGTGGCGATGGCGACGAAGATGATACCTTCGCGAGGTGCTTTAAGTGGACTTCGCGCGCGGGATGCGCTTTGCACGATCAGCCAGTGCTTCCCGGTATCGTCATCCCGAACATTGGCAGCGCCAAGAATGCCTTCGCACCAAGTGCGTTTGCAAGATCGACGAAAAACGATCCCGCCCGCGCGATCAGCAGGAACGCCTTCGGGGCGGGGCCGTAGCGGCGCGCGACCTCGTCCATGGTTGCCATCGCGACGGGCATCGAGGATATGCCGAAGCCAAGGAAGCCGCCGACCGTAACCTCAGCCTTGTAATCGCGGCCGAGTAGCCGGAACAGGATGAAATATGCAATCGCCACGATTACGACGATCTGCAGCATCACATAGACGAGAAGCGGTGCGAGGATGGCGGCAACAGCGATGAACTTGGTGCCCATGAGACCCGCCTTGCCGGTTGTAACTGCTACCGATGAGCCGTCGTGCCGCACGTTGTGTTACCGCCAGACCAGCCGCTTCCTCATCCCCAATTTCTATGGAATTGTCGATTCCTATCGATTAGGGATTCCAATGACAGCACCAGCCAAAATTACTCCACCAATTGCCCATTATCTGATGAGAATAAATCAAGCCGAACAAGATTTGGAGAAGGGCGTGTTTCCGGCTGATGGCTTGATCACACCAGCCAGCCACAACAGTTCAGGCTATCAGGTCCAGTTATGGGATAAGACCGGTGCGAAAACCGTAAGGTGTGCGACAGCTTTCGATGTGAACTTGTGTCTGACGGAAGCAAGGTCGGCGGCTGTACATAAGCAACTGGTTGCGCGACACGTCTCACATGCATTCTATCAATCATTTTTTTATGCCGTCGATTCAAGACGCCCGCTTCATATGACCAATGCGGAATTGCGGCTTTGTGGTGCCTATCGGAAAATTGCCAAGGCGATTGGGGTCTACAATGCGTTTATTCGCGATGAAGACGAAAGCAAACATGACCCGGAAAGTCAGAAAGTCTTTCGAGCATTATCGATTGCCGTTGATCGTACAATAAAGCGGGCAAACAATCTGTACGCCGAAGTGGAAGCTGAAGCCGCTGATACACGCCGCTGATGCATCCGGAAGTTTGGCGGATTTCATACAAAAAATTTAGGGCAGAGGTATCCGGTGCATCAGCCCGAATTTCCATGTTCATATTAAAATTGCGGATGACCATATCTTTAAGTGAGCGAAAGCCAGCGCGGGTGGTAGGGGTGCAGAAAACCAGCAAATCGAGGATCGGGACCAATCTATTTCCATTCGTCACTCGCAAGCCATTTGACATCATTGATGTATTTTTGGGCGGAAATTGCTTTGTAATGCAGGAAGGTACATCGACCAAAACCGCTACATCTAAGCATGCGTTTATCTTAGGGAAATGAGACGTGGATTTTCGCGGTCGTGTTCGTTGGGTTCATCTTGTACGCAGGCCATCGCCGACGCCATCAAACAGTTCAAACCTGACGAATGCCGGAATTACTTCCAGGCTGCCGGGTATGATGCTCTCTGAGGGGAAATTGCTCTAGCCTGTTTAGTTTCTGTTTCGCTTTGACAGTTTTATATTGATCATCTCAGCGGTCGTTTACGGTGGTGGCAGGACTATCGGATGGATTGTGAGCGGCTTCAGACCATCGACTTAATGAAGCGTGGTTGACCCGTCATCGTGTGCCGAACACAATGCCGACATCCTCTATTGCGATGTAGCCAGCCACGAGCAAAGCCAGCGAAGGAATCCTTGACGTTCCCCGAGACATCAGCGCCACGCCTGACCATCCTGTCGACATAATCGCTATCGGTATACCCTTGATATTAGGCAAGAAATATACCGAGAACGAAGTTTCTATGGGCTGATGTGGCTGAAGTCGGAAGGCGTGATTGAGCTTGTGGACGGCAACCGGTTGCGGGTGGTGAATCCGTTGCCCGATAAAGCTTAGGCGGCTAATCAGGATGCAGCCAAGACGATAGGTCTCGTTTCGTTCGCCCATGAGATGCATAAACATTTACGCAACGTTCGCATATTGTTTGCATGGATTATTAGTTTTCGCTACTTTACTTACTTAAATGTTAGCCAGCTTTTGCATCTTGCTCTAGTGAGAATATCAAATCGTTTGCCCGTTTCAAATGCCTTTCGCACATATCGAGATGTACCAAACCCGCTTCGATGATGGCGACTGCTCTGGCTTGTTGCCGTATTGTTGTTGACGCCTCCTCAAATACGGTAATTGCCTTATCTGCACGGTATGCGGCGGCTTCGGCAGCGATCCGAGCCCGTTTATTCTGTGCCGTCTCAGCCTTCACGATAAGCGAGAGGGCGGTTTGCCTATGTTCGACGGCAATCCAAATGTTTGGGTTTAGCAACGTCATGAATGCGTCTTGCGACATCGCAAATCCTTTTCGAAACAGCTACTATAATTAGCCAATGCTAAAATAACCTGCTATCATACAAATCCAGTTTCGGCGGATGTATTTGAACGGATGCCTACAATGATTATCGATGTCAATAATCCGATGCTGCTGAAGAGTAATATGATGTTGCTGTCACAAGACCCATTACGCGGGCTGTTGACGTTAGAGACCGATCAAGGTCAGTCCCGTATTGAACTTGATGAAAAGAGTGCAGACGGTCTTCTTGATGAAGTGCTGTCGCTCTATGGGGTTCGTCGTCCTTCAACCGAAGGAGTGAACACCAGCCCGGAACACTGACGGCGTCCTTAGATGAAGCTGGAGTGGCCCATAAAAACCGGACAGGATCAGATTTCTGTTTGACGGTTTAAGAACTCACGCGGGATCGATATCCCAAAGCCTTGTGCGGGTGAAGCGTGTTGTACAACGCGACAACAGAACACCCACGGGCCCGACGTGTCGCGCCTCGAAGCCGTATCCAATGTGATCGGCGCGGAGCCTGAGGCAAAGACCTGCGACGCCATTCTTGGATCACCGACGAGGGTGCCGAGATCATGGAGGAATACGAGGGCACCCCCGCCCTGGATGCTAGGTTGCGGGCTGCAGCCCAGGCTGTAGAACATTATGAAATGTACGTTAGGGAACCCTTCGAATTTGGGCGCTGGAACTCGGCTTTGAAGAAGTCGCCGAGGTACTTCAGTCGACGCTCGACGAAGAGCAGGTGACAGATCTAGCACTCACCGCGATCGCTAGGTCTGCGGTGAACCAAAAGCCGCAGGTTGATGAGGCCCAACGGGCCCCGATAGAGGAGGTGGGGCAGATCCGGTAGCACGTGAACAGCGTATCAAAGCCGGCCTTTCATGGCGAATGTGAAAGCTATGTCGCGATTGAATTCCAGAGAGCCCAAACTGCTACCAGGAGCGTGGCGACTATCAGTGCACGGACTGCCCACTTTGCCGCCGCCATCCGGCGCGACCGAGCACCTTCCCAATCGTAGGACATGGGCCCATTCCTCTTGTCGAGCGAAACCGCTTTAGGGACTGCTTTGTGTGTAGTTTCCGTGACGCTGCCGGCGGACTGTCCCTAAGTCCGCTCGGGTACAACTGCTTCGAGTTCGACTGCAGCAACACCGCACGCTCTGGCAGTACGGCAACCGGTGAAAGCTTCGTCAGCGACCATCACCTTGTACTCGCATGGTTAACAAATGATTAATGCGCTGGGAGGGTTGATGCTCGATAGTGGCGCAGGCCCCGCTTTTGAGCCTTGTAGTGTTGATTGTCACATGACCCATTTTTCCGTTTCGCCGTGATCAAATCAGACCAAGAAAAGCTATTTACGATCAATTCGTTGCACAGGATTCGGTGGGCTAGGGCGAAATGGAAAATTGGTTCAAACGCTGCTGAAACTCAACAGGGAAGTCTCTGATGAGGGGCGACGAAAACCAAGAAAAGCGGCGTGCCCGCCTTTCCTGGGTGTAAATCTTTATGGAATTAATAGGAGCTTCCCCGTCGTACCCCGGCTCTCCATGGCTTTGTGGGCGCGGGCTGCGTCTTTAAACGGATATTCCGCCCCGATGTTCACCTTGATGTCTCCAGCCCGGATCCAGTTGAACAAACGCTCTGAGTTCTGGCGAGGCAGCTCTGGCGTGTAAACGTGATCCATGAACACCGAGTAGCCCAGCTTAGCTCTCTGGCAGACTCATGATATCGAGCGGTCCAGGATCGCCGAGCACGGGGCCATACCAGCAGAAGGTCCCAGAGCGTCGCAGGGCGTCGAGTGATCCTTGGAACGTGGAAGGGCCAGAGCTATCATAGACGACATGCACGCCTTCGCCTCCGGTTAAACGGAGCGCTTCTTCCGCGAACTTGCCGTCCGTATCCACGATGACATGGTCTGCACCTGTGTCTCTCGCGATCTCCTCTTTGTTTGCACTTGAAACCCGGCTGATAACTTTTCCGCCGCGAAGCTTGATGATCTGCGTGAGCAGAAGTCCCAATCCGCCAGCGCCAGCGTGTACAAGCGCGACATCGCCGCGCTGCACTGGATAGAAGTCCGTTGCAAAATGGCTGGCTGTCAGTTCCTGCATCATCACTGCAGCTGCAGTTTGATAATCTATATCGTCCGGAAGCTTCACGAGTGCATCAATCGGGGCGATGATACGTTCTGCGTAGCTAGACGGAATGTAGACCCACGCAACGCGGTCGCCAACTTTGAATTCCGTTACGCCTGGGCCGACTTCCAGTACCCGTCCTGCCCTTCGACGCCGAGGATTGTTGGTTTGTCACCGCCTCCGAACAAACCGCGACGGGCGCCCACGTCCATGAAGTTTACCCCCGCAGCCCCTACTTCGCCAACAACTTGCTTCTCACTGGCGACAGGTCTTTGCTCCTCGAAATGCTCAAGTACCTCGACGCCACCAGCGCTATTCATCTTCACTGCTTTCATCGCTCAGCCCAAGTATTGTCATTGAAGAGCAGTAGTGAACGGGCCTTACCGCCAAACCGTCACCGTTCCATTCAAGGAATCGGCCCCGCTGAGCGACATCGATCTCCGACTGGAGGACTTGGGCGAGGATGGCAGCGGCGTTGATGTCGTCGTCGGTGTAAATATATGCGGTCGCCGAAAGCGAAAGAGTTGTTGAAAAGGTGGTCACTTTAAGGGTCCAAACACAGTTAAATCATGGTCTGGGCATTGTTCTTCGACGTCCAGGGGCCCGGCCGCGAGTGTGCGCATTGATGAGTGGAAACAGGCCGTTATTCCCGCGCGGTCGAACAATGTGCGCATAAACATCTACAGAATTGTAGAGAAAAATACGCACGCTACGTGGGGCGGATGGGTCAGCCAGAGTTATCTGGAACTTCGATCTCCGCCCAATCAGGACGTTTTTATTGATTTCCGTAGACGCCCGAAAATCTTCTTCTGCTACTTGAGCGGGAGGAGGACCAGTTGATGCGTAATCGCAAATTTCACACCAGGCCGGAACGCCAGACGATTTTCCGGCAAGCCCCTGCCTTGATCGTGGGCTTTTTGGCCGTAGGCGCAGCTGCAGTTTACAGCCTTGGCGGTGTTCATGCCTTGACCGCTACGGCAAGTGGTTGCGTCGTGAAGGGCAACGTCTCGATCAACAGCCGCGAGAAGATATTTCATGTTCCCGGACAAGAAGATTATCTGTCCACGAAAATTAGCCCGGAATACGGGGAACGATGGTTCTGTTCAGAAGCGGAAGCTCGTGCAGCGGGCTGGCGTAAGGCCAGAAATTAATTTTCCCGATTAGCGGCGAACAGATCGTTCGTCCTGGTGGGATGCCCTCCAAGCCCCCCGACTTCAGTGTAACGGGGCAAAACCATCATCCGATCGGAAGAAAGCGGCCGCTGAAGCGTCTTGGCCTCTTTCCAAGGGGCAGTCATCCAGACTTCACATTCTTCCCGAGTTGTCAGAAGCACCGGCATCGCTTTCGGGTGGATTGGCTTTACAACGTCGTTGGGGGTCGTCGTCAGAAACGCGTATAGGTCATGCTCGCCCTCGCGGGGGGCCTTGATTGGGCCACGAGCGCCAATCCATTTCGTGTGAATGCCTGCAAGCGCGAATACAGGTTGGTCTTCATTCACCACAAACCACCGCAAGGGCTTCTTTCCGGTCTCTAAATCGGCGTCTTGTTCATACTCAGAGAACGCGGTTGCCGGGACCAGGCATCGGTTCGCTACCCCGAGCCATTGCTGCCAGTGCGCAATAAATGTCTTTCGGACGTTTGTCACTCCGCGATCAGACTTGCCGTCGAGATGGACATCAGGGGTCGGCATTCCCCAAGTCGACATCACAAGCTCACGTTCGCCCTCCGTGTCGATACGAACGATAGGACCGGGTCTGTCCGGGTGAACGTTCACCGTAGGCGGCAGATTGCCCTCGCGATAACGGGTGATGTCGATAAAGTCCCTGATCGCTTGCTGATTGGACGTCAGGTTATACAGGTTACACATGGCGGTCCTCATCCTCGGGGTAGGCGAGGGTACCATCCAGTATCTTCAATTCAACCTCTAGGTCACCGATACGCTCGAGCATCAGGGTTTGGTAACTTAGAAGCACGCTGGTCAAATGGGCCAGCCCCCAAGTGGGATCATCGGCGCCAGCCGACAAGACCACGGATACGACGTCATCGTCGAGTGCACCTACATAGCTTCCTACGAGATCGCGCTCCTGCCTGTAGAAATCCAGACGAGCGCCAAGCGCCGTCTGACGGCTTTCATCCGCTGTCTTACCAAAAATCCCTGCGCCATTGACGGCGTCATCGACAGACAGCGTCGATGTCTCCAGTCTTACACCCATAGTCTTATCTCCTATCGGGATTCAGGGTTGATCACGGCAGGCACGGGAACCTGGTTTGGCATCGGTCCTGGCCATCGCTGCAAATCATCCTCTCACAGCCCGTCGCCAATCGCCGTCGCAGTTCAACGAACCTAAAACTTGCCCCGTACTGCTTGACGAGTGCTTTACGATCCAGTTCGACGCTCATGTCGCAAGAACGGCATTCAGCCGTGATGACCGGCCCCCGAAACCCCTTTAGCGTCAGCGTGCCTATCATTCGTCAAACTCCCAAAACTTCAATGGGTCGTCTCTGCCCATTCAAGCCATTTTATTATGATTTCGCCTGAGGCTTCCCGGACCGCCTCAATAGATCTATTTCGCAGAACAAAAACGGAACATACCTGTATTTACATCTCATGAAAATAGCATATTTGAGATTTGCTCGGTCGCGCAATTTCCACGGCTCACGGCTCACGGCTCACGGCTCACGGCTCACTGCTCTAAGGCATGAGGTGCGTCCAGGCTGAGTTCGGCGGGCTGAAAGTCCAAGGATCGGGTCAGGAATCGATTAGTTGAGGCTTTGTATTTGAGGTGGGATGCTGATCTGGCTGTGCCGGGACCGGATCAGTACTCGTCGCCGCGTGGTTGAGAAGCAACTGGGAGGCAACGCCGAGCGCGAGTGGACTGACACCGGACTGAAGCTACGGCTTTCTATTCCTCTACACTGAGGGGAAATCCATCAGGTGCTCGGCGCAATTGTCGCGGCGGGGCGTCAGCGCAGGTGTCTCAGTTGCCCTCGTCGCTGGGTCACTGACGTTTAAAACATCGACCATCCGGTCGACCTCGTCAGCTTCAAGCGCTTCGAGGAAAACACCATGATATTCGGCTGGCCACCCGGTGAACACGTCCACGACCGACCAATATTGGTCTGTCGTGTTTTTTCTGACTTGGTAGCGCGTGGTCATTCAGGTGTTGGTCCGGGTAGGGCACATTCCTCTTCGAACCTGCATGTTCGCCAAAAGCTCACCGGGCGCTAACCTTGTCAGGAGGCAAAATATTTCTGAGGTTTCAAACGAAAACGACGAACCTTTACCTGGCTTTCCCAGTTGGCTCGCGTCGCCTAAAACCGGGGCAACGCTTCTATTTCATCCCCGAGGCACAAATTCGCGCTTCAGAAACACTGCGGGCGCTCGACCCTAAAAGGTGAGCGCCCGTGTGTTGCAACTGACGGCAAAAGCCGAAAAGTCGGCAGGCCGTCGCTGTCAAACCGGGATGTAATAACGGGCCATGAGTCTTGCAACGGACATTTTTGCATTTCAGGATGCGCCGCGCACGGCTTGCAGAGTTCAGGTAAACCCCCGTTTAATTACGCATGGATTACGCGAACCCTGGGACCACTGCGTGGGGCCTCCCATAATTGCTGAGAACTGTCGCTCCCGCTTGGGCTTCGGTGCAATTTTGCAGCAAGTTGCTGCAAAATAGCCGTGTTCCCGCAACTGCCGGGCGTGCGGCGAAAAATCGGGCTTGCGGCGCTTGCGAAATCGCAGGACCGGTCTCAATCTAAGCGAGGTAAGCCTCCGTAAAAATCCGTGGGTTGTCGGCATTCGGTGGAGATGGAGTTATGCGACATCAGCTCAAGGCACGCGAGTATAAGCTGCTGCTCAATCCGGGCGTTTTCGAAGCAAGACCGTCGCTCACGTCAGCGAATGACTTTTGGACACGTCGGGTCAGTAAAATTGTTGAGCATCTCGACAACGTCCGACCGTTCCAACAAGTGGTCCACAGGGTCACTCGGTTTTGGGATGACGCAAACTGTATTCTGTCAAAAAACGATCTCATTTTGCGTACGCGGGAAGAGACTAACGCGGGCTTTATTTCCAACGGTCAATCCGGCGTCACTTTGAAACTGCGCATGCCCGATCAGTTCGTGGTCGCCTCTACGACACTGACGGAGGACGGGGATATCAAGACGGAATTTGAAGAGGATATCGGTCCCCTGGAAATCAGGGCTTCGCTGAACTCGCTAGAACCCCGGGTTGTTTTGCCTCGCAAGCTGTCCAGCAGGAACCGTTTCTCTTTATCATCGACGATAACAACCAGGACAGAAGAGCTGCCTTTCGATTTAGAGGGCGTTTTCAGGATTTTTCCCGGGGTGCCTGACATCCTTCGAGCCTCCTATCCGGAAAGGCTTTCCCGGCTGCAGACGGGGCATACCGTTTATGAGTATGCCTTCAAGGAGGGCAGTGCAAAATTTGACGCTGATATTGTAGGGGAGTTTACATTGAGTTTATGGTGCTTCACCGACCCAACCGCCAAGCCTTCGGTTGCTGAGCTATCGTACAAGTGCAGGACCAGCAATGGCGTTATGACCGGAAAGGCCGCGCGGAAGGCGTTTAAGCTCTTCCTAGCTCTTCAGGAAAGCCTAAGCGACATTGTTGACCCAGATAACACCAGCAAGACGGCGCTCGCTCTTCCCCAGGGATGCCAAAACGCCTGAATGCTGTGGATGTGTTGTCGGCTTAACGTCTCCTCAGCCATGTAGGGCGAAAACCGCTTCACCGAAAATCTCGCGCCGTCTTTGAATTCTGCCTTTCAGTGCATCGATTCCGATTCCCTTCCGTCAGATGGCTTGCCTACCGCATAGCGCGTCGGGCATATTGCTGACGGGTGAAATCAGTCCAGCCCATTGTGGTCTCCGGTAGTCTCGGTCAGTCTCTAAGACAACAGGGCATTGAGTATTCCAGCCTGCGGAACTTGAGATGTTTGCCGAGAGGGTTTTGCGACATGAGCCTTTCGATTAACCTGCGCCGGGAGCTTCGTCAGAGTTCGGGCCATCCACGTGGGTCATCCTCTGATTAATTAATTCGAGGGGCTGCACCACTTGCCTGCTTGGGGACAAAGTCTGCATTGCTCCCACCCTTCACGCAGTTGTGACATCGGCAATTGGGACAATTGCAGTCGTGCTCTCCAGGCGTTCTTTCAGCTTCTGACTAATAGCGGGAGCGCCTGGCGCATCATCGTCTTCTTCGGGTGTTTCGTTTACTCCCAAATCCGCAAGCCGGTAGTCGATGGCAAGTGCATAGATGACCTGGAGGATATTGCGGTCCTGGACATCAGGATCGGAAAGCGCGAACAATGACGCTTTGACCACGCGCTTGGTGGGAGTTTTCGGACACTTTTTCAGCACGTACTCGTAAAGCTGCGTTCCCGCCAACCCCTTAACTGCCCCGTTCAGCAATGCGTCATATACACGATCAAGCTTTTTTCCCATTTCTGACTCCTTCTGTATCGTGAAAGCAGCCATAAGCACTTTTGGTTCCGCTCATCGCACTCGGGGAGGGCCTTTTGATGCTGGTCTGGCGAATGTGAGTAGGCGCGCCGGAGGGCCCGTCGTTGGATCCCGTAGTGCCATCTCGTAGCAGCAACTCTCTATTGAGGGCGTTCGCGGAGTGCCGTCTCATGAGACCGGGTCTTCTGCTGGATCGGGGTCTTGCGAATAGCTTGTTTCCAGATGTCCCATCGCCTGCTTGATCGCAGCCATGGTCTCTACCGTTCCCCAGCCCTCGGCAACTACGTCGGCGATAAGGTTTTGGAGCAGGGGATCGACTATAAGCCTCAACTCAAGTTCGCGTTCTGGGTCATCGACAGCGCGTTCAGGATGTCTAATCATTTCATCTCCTCCAGTTCTAAGTGGCGATTTCAATCCAGACAGGCGCGTGATCGCTGGAATGGTCCCATCCGCGAACGTCCTTGTCTACGTTAGCCTTCTTGAGATCGTCGGCGATTGCTGGGCTGAGCAGGAAATGATCGATGCGCAAACCGGCGTTTCGGACATACGCATTTCGGAAATAGTCCCAGAAGGTGTAGATCACATCATCAGGGTAGAGCTTCCGGACCGCGTCGGTCCATCCCTGGCCAACGAGGTCATGAAACGCCTGGCGCACTTCAGGCCTGAACAGGGCGTCGTCAACCCAACGCTCGGGTTTGTAAACGTCTAGTTCTGTCGGCATGACGTTGTAGTCGCCTGCGAGGACGACAGGCACATCGAGTTCCAATAATTCCGCAGCGTAATCATGAAGCCTCTTAAACCACCGAAGTTTGTATTCGAGCTTCGGTCCGGGTGCGGGGTTGCCGTTGGGCAAGTAGAGACAGCCGATGATGACGCCATCTATCGCGGCTTCGATGTAACGGCTTTGAACGTCGTCTGGCTCACCTGGCAGGCCGCGCCGCGTCTGATGCGGGTCGTGGCCCTTGGCCAGGATGGCGACACCGTTCCACGATTTCTGTCCGTTCCAGATCGCGCCATATCCCGCGTCCTCGATTGCCTTCATGGGGAACTTCTCTTGCGGCGCTTTCAGTTCTTGCAGGCACACCACGTCCGGCTGGGCTTTGTCCAGCCAGCGCAAAAGAACGGGCAACCGCCCGTTCACACCATTCACATTATAGGTGGCAATCTTCATTTGCGCTTGTGATCTTCGCCTGACTTGGCCGTTGTCTTGGCCTTGGTGCGCCGGTCGGCAACAAGTGATTTGCCGACGTCGACGGACTGTTTGAATTTCCCGTCGTCGTCGCGCCGGACGTACCGTTTGTCGGCGCCCGTATCGATGAGTTCTCGCTCGTCATGCCCTCTCCATGAAAATCACTGAGTCTTCTCTGTTCCCGCAGGCGCTACCGACTGGCTATCGCCACCAGTGCCAGATTCTGCCGTGGGATCGCGATCCGTCGGTGCGGTCTGCATTTTCTCACCGGCTGGCGGAGTATTATCGATCACCTTTTGGTCCGTCGGGGTGACCACGGCATTTGGCGTGGTAGTCGTTGTCTGGTTAACGTCGGTCGCAGCATCGTTGTCGACGGCCTCACCGTACATCTCCGAAATGCCCCAAGCGAGCATCGCCAGAATAAGGCCTCCAATTAGGACCATCAAAACTGGGCGGCCCAGGAAACCCTGCCGGGCTTCAACCGGTGTCTCGACAACAACTTTGCTCGTGTCCGCCGCGTCGACTCGGTTGCCGCGCTCGTCTTTGTAAGTAGCCATTGCATCATCCCTTAATGATTCAATGCTGCTAAACTCGCACTCGTGTCGAATGTTCCTCACAGGCCACGCCACAGACGGTTCTAAGCAGCGCGGCACGCCTCGTTCAGCTGAACGAGCCCACCGCTGGAAGCTCCGATTTTGTTTCATCCGTAGACTCTTCGGGAAAAGCTTGGTCTTCAAACCAAAGCTTGTCGGCTAAGTCGCCAAGCGACTTGATTACCTGTTCTCGTGGCCACCCAGTGTCTATGGCCTCGTTTATCAGTGCCAGGAAGGATGGTTCCAATGCCTCTTGGCATTCCAAGTCATGGTCTTTCGGATTTTCGTTTGGTCCATTGATCATCATCGTTCCTCCTTAACGGCAAAACTCAGAAGAAACTGCTTGGTTCCCTGGGCGTGGGAAGGCATTTGTGGTTGTTGAAAAACGCGGGGCGACGGCTCGACACCTTGAAAGGATGTCGAGCAAGTGGCTCAGCAGAGCCGTTATGGTTGCCCTGGTTTTTGTTCGGTCATCCCTTGTTTGAAGGCATCGACCTCTTCAACTACACGGTCTTTGATGGTGTCGTGGGAATCGGAGGCCACCTCAACGACCTTTTCGTAAACCTCGGACGCCACTTCTTTTCCACGGTCGACGACATCCTGCGAAGCAGCTGTGACTTTTTCCTTGGTGCTGTCGGCGGCGTCACCTAGCAGGTCGTCCTCCATCTCGGTATGGGGAAGTGCTGCACCGATGGCTGCTCCGACCGCGAAGGCGAGTGCACCTCCCACAAGAGGCTGATCCCGGAATTGCGTCAGTATAGCGTCGTTCAGCTGGTTGGTTTGCCCGCGCAGCGAGCTAGCAGCCGAGGACGCCTGGTCCGATATCGAGCTGACCGCTCCCGACGCCGCAGCGCCCATGTTGCTTACCGCGCCTTTTGCCTGTCCCCATTTATCGGAAACCCAGCCGGATGCAGCGTCGAGCATAGCGCCCGACTCGTCGGCGATTTGTTCGACCTGTTTGCCGCTAGCATCCGCGAAGCCCCGGTATGTTGCCCCCGCTTCATCAACGAAATGCCCAGCACGGCGGCCCGTCTCATCTGTCAGGGCTTTGAGTTTCTTGCCGGTGCTGTCAGAGAAGTGACTGTACCTCGATCCGTTTTCGGCTTCGGGAGGGCCGAGACGGCGAACCGGGCCGTCAGCCCGATAAAGTGGGTATTCTGCAACGTTGTACGACACGGGAGATGGCGTCGAGGGAGTTGAGCCCTTGGCCATCAGCCAGGCAAGGCTCACACCGATCAAAGCGACGGGCAACGGATTGTTCTTGAGAGCCTGACCAAGGTTGCTGACATATTCGCCGCCACCGCTGCCCTTCGCATAGGTCAGGACCTCATCGACCAACTGGCCGGGCGACATCCGTTCCTGGATAGCGTCGATGCGATTTCCGATACGCTGGCGATCCTGGTCAATCTCCCTCTGGAGGTCGGCCGATGTTTTCTCGTTTGAAGTTTCCATCAGATTTTCTCCTTTACAGCATCAACATCACGGCGAAGCGACGTTGCGGTTCGATTAAGCGTCATGTTGCTGCCACGAAGTGCCGCGAGGCCGCGTGAAACAAGAGCCCAAGCAATCAAAGCGACCACAATCCCAACGATCAACGAAGCCAACGCGGTCGCACCTGTGTCGCTGAAACCCTGTGTCACGAGAAAAGCGGCAAGACCGCCGACAACGGCGCTCAGCAGCACGCCAACCGCTCCAATAGCCAGGACAAGCCCGATGATGAGGACTTCGACGCCGCTCATGGCCTTCGAAAGTTTTTCCGAAGCTTCAGTCTTGGCGAGATCGATTTCCTTGCGAAGCAGCCCGGTGACATCGGTGACAAGTCCGCCGAGTAGCTCGGAAAGAGGGGCATTCTCAGGAGACTTAACCATTTTCCTGACCTCCGGTCCGGTTGGAAGCAAAGGTAGTCGTAGGAGAATTGGGCGTCACGGAGGGTGTCCTCTTAGCGGACGCGGTGAGAAAGCGGCTGGCGGTCAGTCCAGCCAGCGCGGCAATGCCGAGGAAAGCCAACGGTTGCTTGCGGCCGAATTCCTCGGCCATGTTGGCGATTTCGCCGATGTCCTTACCTTCCATCTGTTTCGCGAAGCCTTGAACGCTTCGCCCGATTTGCTTCGCGTAGCGACCGACTTCTGCCTGGTCAGACCCTTCCAGTTCAGTGCCTACTTTTTGAAGCGCGGTCGCGACCCCGCCGACCTGCCGTGCGGCAAACGTTGCCTGTTCCGCGACAACGTCCTTCACTTTCTCGACAGCGCTGTCCGCGCCAGTCTTGATCGTGTCCTTTGCCGCTGACATGTCATCGGCAACCTTGTCCTTCAGGTCCGTGAACGATGCTTGAGGTTCCGCGACAGTAGGCGGTGGTTCAAACGTGGGCGATGTTTGCGACGATGCACGTGACCCGTCTGTTGGATCGTTAAATTCACTCGGCATGTTAGCCTCCATGGTGAAAAACGGCGGTCGCCGTACCATTGAACCATGAATTCTTGGCTTTGTTCCGATGAGAGCCATTGCAGCTTTATTTTTCAGGAATTCGCGACGACGGACTTCGTTCTCGGGGTTTAAGTGTCCGTTGTTTGATCAGAAGTCACCTGAACGGACGCCTCGCAGGCAATGATCAAAACATGGCGTTTGGCAGCTGACGTGCTGGGGGCCACCAGCATGAGGAGCCAAAGCCATGGCAGAGCGCCGTCTGTGTTTTCAGTGCGTGAGTTGACTACCTTCGAGTTAAGAATGCCGGACGCTTTAAGGGAAATCCGGGAACGGTAGAACGGAAACGGAGGAGCGTGGATGATGACTTTCAGCTTTAAGTTTCGGAACCAATCGTCTTCCCGGTTGCTTACGGGCTTATGGAACATGCCGAATTTGGAAAACTTGCCGAACCTATTGCACTCGTGGTCGACGACTAGCCGCTCATCCTTATGGACACGGCGGACATGCTTGCAGTCAACACGATGGTCGACGTGTGAGCGCGACAGCGCTTACGGGTCAAGTGTGATCTGCAGTACGGTAATCGGCCTTAACAGTCTCTCAGGCATCACCCCGTATCGAGTGTCCGGGCACCGAGGCTCATCGCAGTAACGCGCACAGGTGCGATAATTGGGATTGTGCCCAGCCGCGAGCAATTTTCTGTGTGTCTTCTAGGCCAGACAGGAGGGCTCCAATCTCACCGCTGATTTGAAGATCGGAATCCAAAAGACGACATGCTTTGGTGTCGAAAGTCACCGTGGCCGTAACCTCGCTGTCGACTGAAGGCATCGGGATCAGAGAGTCCGCGCTGAATTCGCAGGTCAGCAACGCTCTTGCCGTGACGGAATCGATGCCACTCGGAAAGGAGCACATGTCCACCGAGATAACTTGAAATCTGGCGGTATGATTGGGGCCGACCGGTATTTGTTCGCACAATTGCAGTGCGGCAACTGAGCGTGCGATCCTGGGCCATTCGGGGTTGTTGAGGGCTGACCGACATTCTGCTTGGGCTGGTACGGCGAATGAAAACGTCGCCGCTGTAAAAATGCAGGGAGCGAATGTTCCGGTCGAAAGCCAGTTCCTCATGGGACGTCCCTCTGTGCAGGTCGGACTTCGCACACTCGTAAGTCGTCTTTAGGGCGAGCTAATAAACGCCCTCAATCACTGCGATACGACATCTCCAACGCCTCGTGGCATTCTTAATCGTCTTTCAGATTTCTCTCCGGCGATTCGATCATCGGAATTCCTCCATATCGCGGGGAACTCAGGGGAAACATTGTTCCGGCCTACATTTAACGCCCGGCGAACCTTCCCTTGTACCACTTGTTCCATTGGTGTCCCGACCACGCTCCCGTGGATCAAACCACTCGCCACCGAACTTGGCCATGAATTTCTCCGCGTCCTCTTTCAGGGAAAAGCACTGTACAACGAACGTCTTGTCATCATGGAACACGGAGTGACCGCACCGCGAAAGGCCCTTACAGAATTCGTCCTGGACCGCGCTCTGCTTGCCTGTACAAAGAGCGCCATCCAGTGCAATTTGAAATGGCCAACCACGATCAATGTCAGCTGCGGTCAGCTCGAGCGCTCATAATTTTGCTTCCTGTTTGTTCTCGGTCGGGATTTGCCATCTGATGGGAGCTGATACAAGGCCGGTATCGAACCACTCACAATTTCAGGACTGGCGGGGACATTGGCTCCAATCTCTAAGCATCTCCAAGTGGCTTCGCCAAGAGTATCGTCTCGATCAGTCCCTCGGAGGTCTGCTTGCCCATTTTCAGTTTCCCGACTTGGTGAAGCTCGGCCAAGCCGCTTTCGATTGGCACGCCGTTTTCAACAAGCAACGACTTGATCTCGTCGATTGTCTGCACTTCTGAGCCGACCAACAGCTCGGATCCGCGCAGTCTTGTGAACAGATAAATAAAGCCTTTTGACAAAACAATTATCTGACAAAGGTCGGGGACTGACATCTACCAGACCCCGACGAATGATCAGCCTTCGGCTTTTTGGTTCACGACGGACGTGGCAATAGCGGTGAGTGCAAGATCGGTGGCTTGTTCTTCATCGAGGGTAGACTGAAGTATCTCGGCGGCTTCTTCATAGCCAAGTTCAAGCGCCCACGTGCGAAGCGTGCCGTAGCGTGACATTTCATAATGTTCGACGGCCTGAGCTGCAGCAAGAAGGCCAGCATCAAGGGCAGGGGAGCCTTCGTACTCTTCCATGATCTCGGCCCCCTCGTCGGTGATGCCCAGAATGGCGTCGCACGTCTTGGCTTCCGGTTCTTCACCGATGACGTTGAAGACAGCTTCCAGGCGCGTTACGTGGATTTTAGTCTCATCCAGGTGCTTGCGAAAGGCAGACTTCAGCTGAGTATTCGTCGCCGCCGCTTCCATCTCGGGCAATGTGTCGACGATCTTCTGTTCGGCGAAATAGACGTCTTTGAGCGTGTCGAGGAAAAGGTCTTCGAGTAATTTGGCCATGGGATTGTTTCCTTGGGACATTGCACCGACAGCCGGGCAATTGTCAACAACCCACAGGCGGGACCAATGTTCCGTCTTACCCCGCATTAGTTACAGGTCCCGTCGCGCCCTCATGACCCAGCACACTTTGGCGATCACTGGAGAGAGAAAATCGGTTACGTACCTCAACCAGAATGTCACATTTTCATCTTGTGCAGCCAGTACATTAGACTAAGGTTGAATGCGCCGGAGGCTGCTGGGAGGCGGCTTCTCACCAAAAAGATGTCAATCCTTGGGAGGAAAATGATGCATAAATCCGATATCGCAATACCACCAATGGACCTCAATATGCTCCAGTCCGTTCTCGACGCCTGGTGTACTCAGCAACACATTCTGCGCAAGGATGCGACTGCGGAAGCGAAGATATTAATCAACGAGTATAAGCGCGGTAATCGGTCGCAGATTAAACTCATCGACGCACTTATAGACAGCACCACGCACTAGCGGGGTAAATCGGCCGTTTGTAGTCGAGAACCCGGCCTCAGCAGCCGGGTTTTTTGCCGAAAAAGGCTTCCAAAGGTTATCCGCTCTTTGTCCATCTCAAGCCCGGCAGTCGACTTGGAAATAAATTAGTGCGCTACTCTCGATCCTCGGTGAGGGACGACACCGCCGAAGCGGGGCTAGTTGACTTGACGCGCTCGAACGGGGAGCAAATGGTGCATTTCCAGCGCACACCCACGTGCCCATCAAGCGATTGTGCAAGTTCCGACAAGTTAATCCAAGCGAACTCAAGGCGTTTGAGCCCAACTATGTTATGATTCTAGGGATGCGGTGCGACCTGAACCACCCCGCCTGTTATTTTGCGGGGTGGATCGCTGGGATCGACTTTTGGGCTATGTGAAAATCCTCCGAGACGTCTGTCGGTCCCGCGCCGCTAAGACAGCGAAAGCTGAGCTTGTTTCACCAATCCGATGTCGCTCGTTTGGGATCAAGCCACCAAAGAGGGGTTTAGGCGAGGGCGGGGCCGTAGCAACGGTCTGACGGCGCTTTTGAGCGCAACCGGTTCAGCATTGCTCAAAGCAGATCGCGTTGCTTCGGTAAGACTGAGTGAGACGAAGTCCGCGTTGATTTCATCGGGCGCAATCTGGGCGGAACGTTCACTGTCCGCCATCGGGACCACAATGCCAACACGAAGGGACGGTTTCCGACGCTTTAGACGTCGGATAATCTGGCGAGCATGTGATTTCGAGTTTCCGTTTAAGAAGGCGATCAGAACCGTGTCGGCATTGGAAGCTTCCAACGGGTCGGAGCCTTGCGGGTCGTTGAGGACGCGGTTGTCGGCGACGTGAGCACCTTGCACTGCCAGTATCTGTGCGAGCATTGACGCGACGGCATTGTCCATCGCGCCTCTGCCTCCAAGGCATAATATGGATCGTCCCCTGCCGTCTGGAAGGTCAAGTTCGTCGGCGGCCTCGGCAGCGTCAGTCTGTGCTTGCTCGAGCTCCTCGTCCTTCTCTTCTTCGTCAGCCATGTCGGCGAGATTGCCAATCAGCGTCTGCATGCTCGCCGCAACCAGTGCGATCTGCGTCTCGGTCATTACACCGCGCTGACGGTCCATTTCCCCCAGTAACAGCGCTGGAAGACCAACATTCTCGTAGTAGTCGATCAGATAACCCTCTTCGAGGAAATCCTCGGCATTATCGGTAGCCTCGCTTGGATCGCCAGCGAGCAAACGCTGATAAAGCTTCTCCTGCGGTTGTAGGACGGGTTCATTACCGAGAAGCACATCCAGGAAGCTGAATTGGGGGACATACCTGCCTAACACAACGAGGCATACGGTGAGGGGCGTCGACAGCATCAGTCCGAGCGGTCCCCACAACCACGACCAGAAAATAGCTGAAATAATAATCGCCAACGGAGATAGGCCGGTATGACTGCCATACAGCCAAGGCTCTATGACGTTATTACTAATAACCTCGATAGTTATGAATAGTGCGGCGACCCATGCCACCAGGGACCAACCTGGCGAGATTGCCAATGCCAGGAATAATGGCAGGATCATTCCGATGACTGGGCCGATATAGGGAACAAACCGAAGTACCAGAGTGAGCAAGCCCCAAAGGATAGCGTTTGGTATTCCGAGCAACCAAAGACCGAGCGTTATCGGGACAGCATAAAGGGAATTTACGACGAGCTGCATCAGAAGATATTTGCCGACCCTGGTTCCCGCGTCCTGAAGGGCCGCGGTTGTCCTGTGAAGGTCGCCGAGGCCGACCAGCCTAATGAAACGGTCGCGCAGGTCCTCACGCTCAAGCAACATGAATATCACAAGCACTATGACGAGACCCGCCGTTGCAAACGGGCTGATCAGTGGCAGGATAACGTTCACCAGTGTTTCGATCGGTTTCGAGGGGGTCACGATCTCAACAGGAAGAGGTTCGCGCTGCTGCGTTGACGAAGGTGTCTCATCCCGACTTTCGGTTGCTCGATCTTGCATCTCGGCTCCGACACGCTCGACGACCTTGGTCAGGTGTTCGAATATGCCCGTCCCCGTTCCGGCCTCACGTAGTGCGTGTACTTTGTCGATGATATTGCGCTGATAAGTAGGGATGTTGTCTGCGAGATTTGCAACCTGTCCTGCAACGATGAAACTGAACGTGGCGATCACAAGGAACGCGGAAGCGACAGTTAGGACTACCGCCGCGATTTTAGGAATGTATCGCTTTCTGAGGAATGTGACGATCGGCGCCAGCGTGAAAGTCAGGAGCAGCGACAAAGCCAGCGGCACGAAAATATCCTGGCCGACGCGCAGGAGCACGGCGACCCCGATGAGGATCAGGATCATTCGTCCAGACAGCGTCGTATTCACGAATGTCCCGGAGCTTGGCGCCGTGCCCCCCGTATCCGTTGTTGTCAGGTTGCTCATGAGCTCATCCTCGTTAAAGGCTTTCTCGCCAATGATCTGTTGGTTCTAAAGTATAACAGCCCCGCGCTTTATCGAGGTGAATACTGAAATATACCCTCGGTGAGCCAGCACCCGTACTAGCTCCGATCGGCCTCGCCGGATATACCGATGATGTTGCCATGTGCCCCGGGAAATTGACGTCTGTGATAGCGCGTTCGCTAGCTTCGGGTTCAGAAGCTCAGGGAGCCGCGATGGCCGAGCCAAAAGTTCAACCTGGCGAGACGAAGTCCGCTACCATAGAACACACTCACGGGACATTCGCGTCTCAGCCTAATCCGCTTGAGGCCTTTCGCTTACCGTTTCAAGAATGGACGTGTCCTCCAAGGAGCCAGAATTCTGTTCGAAGGCCATCCGCCGGTTCCAGAGTATATCCCGCATTCCTTCAATAACCTCGAGCGTCGTATATCCAGCCTTTGAGAACTCGTCGATAAGATCGCCGGGAATAGGATCGAGGTGCTTTTGGAGTTCGAGATGACGATCATCGGTGTTCGGTTCGTGCAGTGGACTTTCAACCATAGGACAACTCCCTTCGAGTGGCTAACTCGAAACCAAGCATTAGGTTGCACGCCGAAAGTTGTGAATGGTTGAGGCATCTGCCAAAATGTCATTGGCTGCTGCTAGCTGACACATATTGGAAGCTCAGCCAAAATCCTCATTTCGGGCGCGAGTGGCTCCGATAGCGGGCGGATGCTATTCTTTTTGGAAGTGCTTAGCACCGCGACCAATAAGATCACGGACTACAGCGTGAATGGGATAAGGCTCGGAAAAGCTATCTTTTCAAATTTGGTCGGAACCGGAACATTAACTTCCGACCCATACTACGCCAATACCAGTGGCAAAGCGACGCCAACGATAGGACAATCTACGAGGCCGACCGGGAAGCCGTTCTATCATGCTGACGGTCTCGGTTCCGGCGCGGTAGCGCGTGGTAATCCGACGCTGCGACCGGACTTTGACGGTTTCGTTCCGTGGAATCCGATGTCTGGTCCGGTTCTACAGTGAGCCTCTGCAAGCTCCATTGAGTTCCATAACATGCATTATGCAACAGGATCATGTAGCCGCAAAGTTAGAATGTCCTAATTCGGCAAAGTTAGAATGTCACACTCCCCGGGTCTGATTGACGTCTGGGAGATTGCAGATGGGATTGATTGCGATGAGCGAGCGTGA
>NZ_JAFCXE010000022.1:0-126287 GCF_049897905.1 Pararhizobium sp. PWRC1-1
ACGGCTTGATTTTGGTTGGGTCAAAACCTGGACCGCTATCACCAACTTTAACAGAGACGGTTCGCCCGTCGTAGGTCTGGATGACATATTGCCCAGCGCCACCGCCGTGACGATACCCGTTGTTGAGCGCCTCCTGCAGAAACCGAAATACGCAGATTTTCGCTGAGATCGAGAGCTGAGGAGACGTGGGTGATAGGGAAAGCTCGACCTGTGTGCCTGTGCGCTCAGCATGGGCTTTGAGGGCACGTTCGACTACTTCCCGCAAATTTGCTCCTTCGATCTGCGGCAGGACAAGACCGCTACAGATCGTGCGGATCTCCTGCATCGCGTCATCCAGACTGGATTTGATTGACGCGATCTCGCCGTCTCGTACCTTACGCGAAGTTCGAGGATTGCTGATAATGTCGCTGTCGACCTTCAGTGCGGCCAAGGCGACTAGCTGCGCCGGGCCATCGTGGAGTTCGGCCCCAAGGCGTCTGAGGTACCGTTCATTGAGGGCCGTCGTGCGCTGGCTCGCCCGCTGGAGCTTCGCGCTTAGCTCGCCGTTCTGCAATAGAAGTTCAGACAGTTCTCGAATCCGCTGCTTCAGCGCCTTGTCTTGACTGTCTATCGTCCTGCTTCCTCTGAACACGAGGGCCGATAAAATAGCGAAAAACGACATCGTAAATGCCACAACCGCGATCCAGCTCTGCAGGCGGGCGTGGTTCAGACTGTGCTGAAAATCGGTGGCGATTTCATAAAACTCCAGGACCCCGACGACTTCCCCTGACCATGGCTGCAGAACCGGATTATAAATTTCGAGCACCGGCAAGCCGCTATCTTGTACGGTTTCACTGCCGACATCGTCGGCATGGTCGTACTCAGCAACCATCGTCCCGGTTAGTGCCGTTTGCAGCTCGTCGCTAATCGGTAGTTTTCGTCCAATCAGAGCTTTGTCGTTTGAATAGAGAATGGTGCCGTCGGGACGCCACAGACGAAACGACATTAGCCGTTTCCCTAGTGTGCCCTGGCCCAAAGTCTCGTCCAGTGCTCGTTGCACCGATTCGCTGAGATCTTTGTTAGTTTGCATATCGGGTAGGAGGGGCGCAATGACACTGTCGACGTAGAGAGCGGTCGCAGCCCCGGTATTCCTGGTGACTGCAGCTTCAATCAGACTGGTAACGAACGCTCCGACTATGATCGTCGCGCCGAGAGACACTAAACCTCCGATGAGGAGGAACTGTTGGGCCAAACTGGGTGTATTCCAGCGGTAACGCTCCGCGAACAACCGCATGATCGATTCAGCTCCCAAACGTCCGCTCATATTCCGGCGGCCTCTATGGTCACAAAGTAAGGCGCGGAGGCAGTTCGTCAATAACGCAGGCCCGACAGAAAAAGGAAAGGTCTTAACGTCGAGGGGGAATTTCTGAGCCGGGGCTGCCGTCTTAAATACAGGCAGAAGCGCAGGCACGAACTTCGCCGCTGAACGCGCGGTAGGTGTTGTCGTCCGGCATTATAGGGGCGATGTCGCCCCAAGCACCACTGAGCGTGCTCGTCTCCCCTATGACCATTTGCAACTACATTCTGGCATTTACCAATACCATCCTCACGAACTTTATCTATGGCAAAGCCAGCCATGCCATACGAAGCGCGCTTGCAGATCAGTTTTTGCGGATTGGCTATCCATTTTTCCTGCAGCAAAGCCCCGGGAGGTTGCTGAATATTATTTCCAACGAGTCCTGGCGGGCGTCGGATGCGATGCAGAATGTCCTTGCGGCAACCGTGAATGCATCGGCTGCCGTCATTCTGCTCGGCTTACTACTGCTCCTTTCATGGCAAATGGCGTTGTGCGTCGCGCTTGGCCTTGTACTCGTCCAGCTCGCGCACGCCATTTTGTCGGCGAGCCTTAAAAACCTCGAGCCGCACTGTCACATCGCTCCACAGCGAACTTGCCGCCAGGGTGCTTCACCTCGTCCACGCCGGACGGCTGATCCGTTTGTTCGGGTAGGAGCCACGCGAAAAGGCGGGCTTTGATGCCGCATCTGATGCAGTACGAAAGGCGGGATTCGTCCTTCAGACCAGGCAGGGCGCTCTGCCGCCGCTGCCCGAAGTGCTGCACTCGGCCGCTTTTCCTGGCGGCGGTCGCACATAGAATGATTTCAATGCAGTGATGGCTCGTAACGATCTGCGCGACGCCCATTCAGAAGAACCCGCGTTATCAGAAATCCGCTGAGCACGAAGAAAGGGCGTACGCCGAGGTGCCCCACGTGGATCCGTCGTCGGCGAAAAAATGGGCGTATAGCACCATCGTGACGGCAACGGCTCGCAGCCCATCCAACTGTCGGTCGCGTGTATTCGGCATAGGCACCTCTCAGCGATCAATCTTGATCAGGCGTTCTCCTCGATAGTACCCACTCCCCAGTGCCGTGCTTGCCGCCCATTTCCCGTCTTCTGTGTCCGTGGAGACATGTAAACCGTTGAGGCGGACCCTGAGACTGTCGGGCGAATTCGGCCGAACTTTGTCCAGCAGCAGCTCGATCAGCCTCTGGTCACATAGTTTCTAGTCCGCAGCATCCAGTTCGGCATCGGGCGCCGGTTCCGGAAGGGTGTCGCGGATTTGATCGATCTTGCCAAACTCAGGCCCGACGCCAAGGATATCCTTGGCCCTATCCAGAGTGTCGTCGGTTACAACACCGTCCTTCGTGAAGCGAGCGAGCGCTTCGCGCAATGCCTCATCGCTTAGGGCCGGGTCAGTCGGAATGACGTCCGTACCATTCTCAGCTTCGAACTCCGCATAGGCAATTGCATAGGCGGAAACCGCCGCCATGCGAGGATCATTCGAGTTTAAGTATGCGTGATAGTTGCGGTTGAGCGAGTTTATTCCGGCAGTGTTAGAGCGAGCCGCCTTCAGGTTTGCCGTCTTTGTCGTTCTTTCCGCCCTGAACGGCATTGTCAACCATCGTCAGGATGGTCTGATAAAGCTCTTCTTCGGCCTGTCCGACCGTCATGTCGTCCGATCGCAATAGCAGTAGGAGAGGGATCCGAGCGCGTTGCCCAGAGACCGGCAGCGGCGATCGTGCCGCGCCCGCGAAGGGGCTAGGGCCGTTGGGCAGAAGAACGATGCGCGATGAGCTTTGTCCGTCTCGCCATCAGCGATGGAAATGACCGGTTGCGACAACAGGTAGGCGAGAGCTTCGCGCGGATTTCGAACGACGTCAAAATGATCCTCGCACTCTTTCTTCACCTCGACGTTTGCATCCCAAATCGTTGTGTTCATAAAACACTCCTTTGGCCAGTTGCTTCAAGCATGGTTTGGCTCGGCGTCTCACGAGACTCGTAGCGCGTCTTTCATCGTCGCCATGAACGCTGGTTTCGGAATCGGCGGACATCGTGCGTTACATGGACAAAAGCAACTCGGAGACGCTTTGAGACTGCGGGCTTTCTGGATTGACTCCAGGGCTACGATGCGAACCCCAATTTCTAAGTTTGAGGGAGATGTCGCTCAGGCCTCAAGGAAGTTTGCGGAGAAGGTACACCGACAATTGACGACCGGCTTAGAAGGGTCGAACGTTCGATTTGGCCATCATAATATGGCTGGGGCGCCAGGTTCAGTGGATCTTCCGGATCCAGACCTCCGGCAAAGCCGAGGCGCAATCTCATAAGTACTTCTTGCATGGCCTGCACCGTCTCGACCGACTCCCACCCTTTTCTTGTCGCTTCGGCGATGATCTCCTGCATAATGCGTTCTATGCACTCCTGACATTGCAGGTCACGATCAGGATGATATTCGCATAGTTTCGGGGCTTCGATATGCATGTGTTCCTCCTTGAATTCTAAGGTAATACGTGTGATCAATCCTTCCCCTCACCGACTAGGTACCTTTTGTGCACGGTGCCAGTCCTGCAGAGCAGGTTACGGACACCGCGCAGCCCGATCCACCTCAGGGAATGTTTCGCAGTTGTCTCCGTCGCTCGCGATCAATCTTGTGGTGACGGGACCGCGCAGCGACTTCGAGGCTAACTGTCGGAGAAGACCAGCACCGAATAACACGTCAGCAGCACGGGGCCCGGAATCTCTTTGTTACGCATTCCACGGCCGGAATTCATTCCCCGGCCGTTCCTCGTCTTTTGCAGATTGATGCTGTTCAATATGGGGAATTGCACAGGCGTCTTGGCCCGTTGTAGGGCTGATAAGTGTTGTCGTAAGCCCGGTAGCTGCGGTAACGATTGGCGCACCATTCCACATGACTGCCTCCGTATCGCACCGGCCGATCTGCAACCGCTCCACCTATAATGGCGCCGGCGGCAAATGCACCCAGCGGGAACCATGCGCCGTTATATTGACGATATCCGCGGCGCCGTTCGTAGTATCCACGGTGGCCGTTGTAGTAAGCCTCATTCCCACGCCGGTAAAATCCTTCGCGTCTGCGCCAGTCATCGCCATCGCGTCGGCGCCAGTCACCATCGCGTCGGCGATATTGTACAACTTCAACATCTTGCCCGAGTTGAGCGATTTGAGCGTGCCGAGGTCCCGTAAAAGCTCCTGCGGGAGCGAATGAGGTCGCGAACATTGCGACCGAAAGCGCGAGGGGCGCGATATTCAAACCTAATATTTGCATCGTTTTAGCCTTTCAATATGCCGTTTACTTCACCGCCACTTGAACGACCCACCTCCGCCTATGTTCCGTAAATCCAGCGTCCGGGACCTTTGCGCTTCCGACACAAGACCTTAGTCCGGTGTGGCATCGACCGATGCCCGCTACCTGGTAATCGCCGGGCTCGACCCGAGCCGAAACGAATCCCGCGTTGGACACGAAAAAAGATCATTGCAAAACTGCATGCCTTCCCTCACCCGCATTAGGCACTAGATTAGGTGCGGAGACATGAAAGCGATATGAATGCCGGGCACCGAGGACGATTCAAAGCCAAAACGTGGTCGTGGAGCGCCTGTATCCAGGAAGGCGGATACTCCGCAAACAGGTCCCGATGAACCCCAAAAGTCGCAGCCCGTAAAGGTTGAGGAATCTGCGCAACCAGCCGATGCAGGCATCCCTTCCACCGCGAAAGAGGATCTGGGGCCACCCTTTGGACGAAGCCGGCCAGCAATTCAGCAACTCGCATCTGCACTGCGCCATGATCTTGGGACGATATGGCGGCGCACGACGGCGTGGCTTTTACACGCGTTACGAAATCTCAAGAAACAATCTCAGAATCTCAATACCTCGCGGCCGGGCTTCCGACGTGAAGTTATCTCATCACGCCTTGCGGTACACGCAGCAAAGCTACGGCCCCTACTTCTCGGCAGATTGTCCTTCATGAAGTTCTTCAAGCGGGTGAGATGGCGCTCCTGGGGCGCTATTTCGACATTGGTTTTGCTAAGCTTTCTTTTGGTTTCGGCCAGCCTTCTATTCCTGGCGCTGAAGGGCGTCCCGTGGCGGGAAATAGCCGATGGATCTCTGAAGCCAACCACGGTGCTAGTGACCGCGGATGGCCAGCCACTGGTGCGGCAGGGTCCTTTCCAGGGACCGCTGGCACGCTACGCACAATTTCCGCCCCACCTCGTGGATGCTGTTCTCTCAATCGAGGATCGGCGCTTTATGGAGCATTACGGTATAGATTTATGGGGCATATCCCGCGCGTTGGTCAGAAATTTCCAGGCCGGTGAAATTGTGCAAGGTGGCAGCACGATTACTCAGCAACTGATTAAGATCCTCTACTTGGAAAGCGACCGGACACTGAAGCGCAAGATACAGGAGGTGGTTATCGCTTTTTGGCTGGAATGGAAACTGGGCAAGCGGGAGATCCTCACCAGGTACTTAAATTCGGTTTATCTTGGCGCAGGAGCGACGGGCATGCCCGCTGCTGCGCGTGTCTATTTCGACAAGGATATTGAAGCACTCGATATCAGGGAGTCTGCGATGTTGGCAGGTCTCCTGAAGGCGCCGAGTCAGCTAAACCCGATTGATAATTTTGACGGCGCCCGGCAACGGACGACAACCGTGCTCGACGCGATGGTGGAAAACGGAAAACTGAACCTGGATGAGGCAAAGGGGGCGAAAGCCGAATTCGCCGCGCTCCATTTTACGCCTCCGACGGCTCGCGCGGGCAGTTGGTTTGCCGATTGGGTCTCAGGACAGGCGCGTGAAATAGCAGGTCCGTCCCCCGGCTCGATGACGGTCCGGACGACACTGGTGCCCCGTCTCCAGCAAGCCGCAGAAACAGCAGTAAAGCGCGCCCTTGATGAAGAAGGAGTATCTCGCGGGGTATCGCAGGCCGCACTGGTGGCAATGACGCCTGATGGAGCAGTTGTCGCAATGGTGGGCGGACGCGACTATAAGGCCAGCCAGTTCAACCGCGCTGTCGCGGCCATGCGGCAGCCAGGGTCTACGTTCAAGCTGTTCGTATTCTATGCAGCCTTGAAAAAGGGCTTTACCCTCGGGGATCGGATTGACGATAGCCCAAACGAGATCGATGGCTGGTCGCCGGAAAACTCGGGCGGAAGATATCATGGCCGTGTCACGCTTGCCGAAGCCTTTGCTCGTTCCCTTAACGCCGCCGCCGTCGCCCTTGCACAAGAGGTCGGAATCGATAGAGTCGCAGCCGCAGCCAAGGAACTCGGAATTGATGCAGTTCTAGCCAAAGGTCCAGCACTTGCTCTGGGCGCGTCAGAGGTCAGTCTGCTGGACTTGACTGGAGCCTACGCATCGGTGCGCGCCGGACGTTCCCCGATTGAGCCCTGGGGCGTCATCGATTTTCAGGCGGAAGCGCAGCCGCGCGCTTTCCGTATTGGACCGCAGATCAAACCTTCGGTGGATATTTCCGAGTACCAGCAGGACCTGATCTCGTTGCTCCAGTTGGTCGTGGAACGAGGCACGGGACGTGCGGCAGCCCCCGGCATCTTTGCAGCTGGCAAGACAGGCACCAGTCAGAACAATAGGGATGCGTGGTTTGTCGGATTCACGGAGCCACTGGTTGCAGGTGTTTGGGTGGGCAACGACGATGGCAGGCCAATGAAGGGCGTCACCGGTGGCGACGTTCCCGCTCAAATTTGGCGTGAATTCATGCAAGCTGCCCTGGCTGACACGAGTCCATACCCTGACCCCGGGACGGATAGTGTGGTCGGTGAAAAGGAAGCAGCGCAATCGTGCAATATTCGCGCCTGCTCTCGAAATTACCGCTCCTTCCGTGTTTCAGACTGCACCTATCAGCCATATCGGGGCCAACGGCGAATTTGCGAGAAATAACGTTGATGGAGACCTGAGACCTTGTTTCTTATCGATGAGCGTCCAAGAGCCAATATTCCAATCATCGAAACGACATTAAGGCAAGGTTGCTGGCGTCAAGAGACCTCACGAAAGGGGATCATCATGAACGTAGCACGCTCTTTCAATAACTGCCGCAAGTATCGTCAGACCGTTACCGAACCTGGCCGCATGAGCTCGCGCGAACTGCAGGAGCTCGGCATCGATCGCGCCGACATCCAAAGCGTTGCCCGCCATTCGGTCGCTCGTTAAGCGGCTTTTCCCAGGTTATCTTGAAAGACTATCCGCCCGCTGATGACGCGGGCGTTTCCGTATGTGGCCTTCCATGAAGCCCGGAGTTGGAGATTTCTTTCGTCAGGAACAGGCCATGCATACTCCGCATAGCTGCACTGCAGCAACGTCTGTTTAATGTGCGGCGAGAACGGGTATTATGGTTTTCATCGAAGCGATGCACCTCCTCCCGCAGAGCTTCGATTTCAGACGGCCCACTCCTCCTCCCAAGGGGCGTCTGTCGGAACAGCGGCACCCCTCCTCCCGACTGCTGTTCGGTTTTTTTCGGAAAGCCTGCCGCAACTCCTCCCGCGGCAGGCTTTTCCGTTTCAGGGTCGGGTGCATCAAAGTCCGAGATCGAGTTGCGGTTCTTGCCCGCTCTCTTCGGTGTTGAGCGACGAAAGGGTGACGCCTAAGAGCCGGACCGGACGTTTAAACGGAAACACCGAGGCGAGCAGGGTCTCTGCAATCTCCAGGATCACGTCGATGTCCGAAACGGATCCGGACATGGTCCTGCTGCGGGTTGCCTGGCTGAAATCCGAATATTTGATTTTGGCGGTGATCGTTTTGCCCGTGATGTCGTGGGCCTCGCAATACCTCCAGACTTTCTCGGCCAGGGGCCGCAACTCGGCTTTGGCCAGATCGAGATCATCCATGTCCTCAACGAACGTGTCTTCAGCGCCAACCGATTTGCGGATGCGATCGGGTCTGACCCGCCGTTCATCGATGCCGCGGGCGATGCCGTAGAAATAGGGACCGGACTTGCCAAAATGCTGCTGAAGGAAGGCGAGGGACTTCGACTTGAGATCAAGCCCGGTTTCGATGCCGTGCCGTTTCATCCGCTCGGCCGTCGCCGGCCCCACGCCATGGAATTTCTTGACGGGGAGGGCTTCGACGAAACTCGGGCCGTTCTTTGGCGTGATGACAGCCTGGCCATTCGGCTTGTTCAGGTCGCTCGCCATCTTGGCCAGGAACTTGTTGTAGGAAATGCCGGCCGACGCATTGAGGCCGGTGACGACCTTGATCCTCGCACGGATCTCCAGCGCAATCTCGGTGGCAATGTCCATGCCTTTCAGGTTCTCGGTAACATCGAGATAGGCTTCGTCCAGGGACAGCGGCTCGATCAACGGCGTGTACTCGGCAAAGATTTCCCGGATCTGCTGCGAGACCTGCCGATAGACCTCGAAGCGCGGCGGCACAAAGATCAAATCCGGGCATTTGCGCTTGGCGGTGACCGACGGCATGGCCGAATGCACCCCGAAGGTCCTTGCCTCGTAACTCGCCGCTGCCACAACACCACGAGCTGCCGATCCGCCAACGGCCAATGGCTTGCCACGCAGCTGCGGGTTATCACGCTGTTCGACCGACGCATAAAATGCGTCCATGTCGATGTGGATGATTTTGTGTAGCGGCCGCACGCTATCCATCGCTTCGGCTCTCAAAGTGGCGCGGCAAAGTCGGTGCATCCCGCGCTGGCTGTTGGTCGCGACGGTGGCCGATGATCACAGCAACACACCTTCATCGTCCAAGTCCGGCTTGGGCTGGGGCGGCACGATCACCAGCATATTGGCGGGAAGGGGGCGTTGCAGATGGCGAGCCTCGTCCCACGGCGCCGTCAGCCAGGCATCGACTTCTTCCGGCGTGGTGAGAATTGCCGGCATGGCTTTCTGATGGATGGGAGAGACGATTTCGTTCGGTGATGTTGTCAGAAACCCGAAGAGTTCGTATTCCTGCTCGCCATCCCTGACTTTGCGCACGCCCTTCCATGGCGTCCAGAACCCTGCGAAAAACATCAGCGGCCGATCTCCATTTCCAGCGAACCAGGCGTTCGGCACACGCCCGCCTTCGACCTTGCTGGCTGGATCCGGTTCGGCAAAGGAGGTGAACGGGACGACGCAGCGGCTGGTGGGTCCAAGCCAGCGGCGCCAGTGCGGCGAGGCCACATTGCGGATATTGGTGACGCCGGGATCGTAATTCTTTACATAGGCTGGTGGTGACGGCATGCCCCAGGTCGCCCTTGCAATCTCCCGCTCACCATCCTCTGCGACGCGGACAATCGGCGCCTGATAACCCGGGTAAACGTCGAAGCTCGCTTCGTTCCAGCCGGCGCGATCCCGAAGGGCTTTCGTGAACTGAATAACTGCATCACGGGTGGTGGTCACATTATAGAGATTGCACATCGATCCTCTCCTATTTCCACATGGCTCGCATACGCGCGCCAACGTCGATACGGATTTGCTGGGCGCTTCGCTCGGAGGAAGCTACTGAGGCCTTCGGCCAGGTTGTCGTCTCGAAGAACTGAAGCAGCGTTGCCGGAATGAACCGGGTTCTTGCTGCATAAACGTGCCGATCACCCTGCGAGTTCTGTCCGTGGGTAAAAAACCGCTGCGGCGTAATCAGCGCCAAATTGTCTCTGGCGCGGGTCATGGCGACATAGAGCAGCCGGCGCTCTTCCTCGAGTTCCTGGCTGGTCCCAGTTCCTAGATCCGACGGTATGCAGCCATCGACCACATTGAGCATGAAGACCGCACGCCATTCCTGGCCTTTTGCCGAATGAATGGTCGACAGGATCAGATAGTCCTCGTCGAGCAGCGGCACGCCGGCCTGATCGCTGGTCGCATCCGGCGGATCAAGCGTCAGTTCGGTCAGGAAGCGCTCACGCGATGGATAGCCGCTGGCGATCTGCTCAAGCTGCAAGAGATCGGCCTTGCGGGTGTCGGAATCCTCGTGGATGCGGTCGAGATGCGGCTCATACCATAGGCGAGCCTGCCCGATATCCGAAGGCCAGCCATCTTCGGTCTTGCGCAGGCCTGCGAGCAACTGGACGAAGGATGTCCAGTCGTCGCCGGTCTTGGGCGGCGGCGGGATTTCGGCAAGGGCCAACAGAGGCTCGGGGTCGGCCGCAATCGTCTCGAGAATATTGCCGGCCGTCTTTGGACCGATCCCCGGCAGCATCTGCAAAAGCCGGAAGCCGGCGACGCGGTCACGCGGGTTTTGCGCGAACCGCAGCACCGCCAGCATGTCTTTTACATGGGCACTATCGAGAAATTTCAGGCCGCCGAACTTGACGAAGGGAATGTTACGGCGGGTGAGCTCAACCTCCAGCGGACCACTATGACTGGACGTGCGAAACAACACGGCCTGGTTCTTCAGCGTCATACCGGTCTCGCGATTGACGAGTACCTGGTTGACGATGAAGTTCGCCTGCTCGGTTTCGTCCTTGACGGTGACGAGTTTCGGTTGCTCAAGCGATTGCCGGTCGGTCCACAGGTTTTTGGTGAAGCGCTCGCGGGCCAGATCTATGACACCATTCGCGGCAGCCAGGATCGGTTGTGTCGAGCGGTAATTGCGATCGAGCGTGATGATATCGGCAGCCGGGCTGAAGGATGATGGGAAATCGAGGATGTTGCGAACCGTCGCTGCCCGGAACGAATAGATCGACTGTGCGTCGTCGCCAACCACAGTCAACCCACGGCCGCCGGGTTTGAGTGCCATCAGCACCGAAGCCTGAAGCTTGTTGGTATCCTGGTATTCATCGACCATCACATGATCGAAGCGATTGCCGATATCGTCGGCAAGATCGGGATCGCTGACCATCTGGGCCCAATAGAGCAGCAAATCATCGTAATCGAGCACATTCTGGGCCTGCTTGGCTTCGACGTAAGCGGCAAACAGCTGCTTCAGCTGTTCTTCCCAGCCGCCCACCCATGGATAGTGCTGGCGCAGGATTTCGTTCAGCGGCGTCTGCGAATTGACCGCACGCGAATAGATCGACAGGCAGGTGCCCTTGGTCGGAAAGCGGTTTTCGGTCTTTGAGAATCCGAGCTCGTGACGGGCAAGGTTCATCAGGTCGGCACTGTCTTCGCGATCGTGGATGGTGAAATCCACGTTCAGTCCGATCTGCCCGGCATAGATCCGCAGCAATCGCGCCCCGATCCCGTGAAACGTTCCGGCCCAGGCCAGCGCATCGGTCAAAATCCCGGAATTGGCGCCGAGCACCTGTTTGCAGATCCGCTCGACGCGGCGCGACATTTCTGACGCGGCCCGTCTCGAAAATGTCATCAGTAGGATCCGGCGCGGATCGGCGCCGTTGACGATCAGATGCGCGACCCGGTGCGCCAAGGTATTGGTCTTGCCGGATCCGGCGCCGGCGATGATCAGCAGCGGTCCCGCCGTCTGTCCGTCTGCCAGTCCAACGCCGTGTTCCACAGCCTGCCGCTGTTGCTCGTTAAGTTTTTCCAGATAGGCAACCGTCATGCTGTGATCCCCGATAAGTGCCTGTCTGTTCTGGCTGTTTTGGTTCGGATGCCCGTCGCTTGTGCGTCGCGTTCCGCCATCCGCGCCCTGCCTACCGCCAGAATCAGCATTGACTCATTTGGAGGATAAGAACAAATAATGAACATATCAGCCGCGATGGCCGCTGAAAAGCCCTGAACAGCATCAGAAAGATATCCGCAGCCTATGCATAACTCCGCCGTCAATCCGACCGTTGCCGATCTTCGCGAGCGCATCCAGGGGCTCGAAGGTGCAACTGTGCGCAAAGGCGAGGTTCTGTCATTCGGTCTTGCCGATATCGATACCAGGCTTCCAGGCGGCGGGCTTGCTTTTGGCGCCTTGCACGAGGTGGCCGGTGGTGGGGCCGATGCGGTGCATGGCGCGGCCGCCGCTCTCTTTGTCGCCGGCATCGTCGCGCGAACCAAGGGGGACGTGCTCTGGTGCCTGACTCGGCCCGATCTGTTTGCACCTGCGCTCGCCCAGGCGGGGCTCCATCATGACCGGGTGATCTATGTCGAGGCCGACCGGGAAGAGGATGTGCTCACCAATTTCGAGGAGGGACTGCGCTTCGGCGGGCTTGGCGCCGTCGTCGCCGAGCTGGTGCGACTGCCGATGACCGCCTCGCGGCGGCTCCAGCTTGCGGCGGAAACGTCGGGAACGATCGGAATTGCGCTTCGACGATGGCGCCGCCCGACGGAGGCAGCAGACTTCGGTCACCCCACGGCTGCCACGACACGGTGGCGCATCAGCGTCCTTCCCTCCGAGCCGCTTCCCGTGCCGGGCATCGGCCGAGCGAGATGGTTGGCGGAACTGATCAGAGCAAGGGCGGGAGAAGCCGCCGAATTTGAAATAGGTGCCTGCGATGCCACGGGTCGTATCAGTCTTTCTCCCCACGCTATCAACGGACAGGATCAGGCGCGCGGATCCCGGAATTTTGGTTGAAACACCGGTCGTGGTCGTTTCCCGCAGTGGATCGAAACGCACCGTGGCCGCGGTCGACGCCGCAGCCTTCAAGGCCGGCGTTCGGATCGGTATGCCTGCCGCGAAAGCCCAGGCGATGATATCCGGCCTGCATCTTGTCGATGCCGATCGACAAGGTGATGCCTTGGCGATTGAGCGCCTGGCGCTGTGGATGTTGCGCCAATATACCCCGGTGGTGGCCATGGATATTCCCAACGGCATCGTCATGGATACCGAGGGTGCGGACCATCTGCGCGGCGGCGAGATGCCGATGCTCACCGGCCTCATCAACATTTTAAGGGGCCACGGCCTTCAGGCGCGGGGTGCAATTTCAGACACCTGGGGTGGCGCCCATGCCATAGCCCGCACGACCCGGCGCGAGGTGATCATCGTCCCGGTTGGAGAAACGGGCAAGGCCGTCGTCAACCTGCCAATTTCAAGCCTCCGCCTGCCGCCCGACATTGTCAGCGGTCTGGGCGTGCTTGGGTTTCGCACCGTCGGCGAACTTTCGGCAACGCCACGGGCGCCTTTGGCTTTGCGTTTTGGGCGGGAGGTCGGCCGCAGGCTCGACCAGATGTTCGGGCGCGTCGCCGAACCGATTGACCCCATTCGCACGGCCGACCTGATTGAAGTGGCCAGATCTTTTTCCGAGCCGATCGGGGCTGCCGAAACCATCGGGAAATATATCGGCAAGCTCGTGGTCGAACTCTGCGCCGCGTTGGAGACGCGCGGGCAGGGCGTTCGCCGCGCCGATCTGATCATCTATCGCGTCGACAACACGTTGCAGTCCCTGCGTGCCGGAATGGCCAAGCCGGTGCGCGATATCCAGCGTCTGACAAAGCTTCTCTGTTCCAGCATCGAGCAGATCGACCCCGGTTTCGGCATCGAAAAACTGTCTCTTGCCGCGACGATGATCGAGCCATTCGAAGAAAAGCAGTCGATCTCCTCGCTTGTCGAAGAAACCGTCGTCGATGTGACGCCACTGCTCGACAGTTTTGGAAATCGCGGCCAACGCATGTACCGGCTGGCCCCTGTCGAAAGCGACGTTCCGGAGCGCAATGTCGGACGCGTCTCCCCCATTGCCGCAAAACTCGGTCAAGCCTGGCCGACCCGCTGGCCGCGGCCAAGCCGCATGTTGCCGCGCCCGGAACGGATCGAAGTGATTGCGCTCACACCCGATCATCCGCCGGCATCCATGACCTGGCGGGGCAAACGCCGGCGCATCAAACGCGGCGACGGCCCGGAACGGGTCTTTGGCGAATGGTGGGTGCGCACATCCGAGATGGAGGCGGTGCGGGACTACTATTCAGTAGAGGACGAGGACGGCAATCGCTTCTGGGTCTATCGCTCCGGCGATGGTGTGGATCCTGCGACCGGAACAGCCAAATGGTTCCTGCACGGGATTTATGGCTGATGCGCTACGCCGAGCTCCAGGTCACCAGTCATTTTTCCTTTTTGCGCGGCGCATCCGGCTGCGATGAGCTGTTCACGACCGCCAAGGCACTCGGCATCGAGGCGCTTGGCATCGTCGATCGCAACAGCCTGGCCGGGATCGTGCGCGCCTGGGAGGCGGCCAAAGAAACCGGCGTCCGGCTGGTCGTCGGCTGCAGGCTCGATTTGACGGACGGCATGGCGATGCTGGTCTATCCGACGGACCGGCCGGCCTATTCGAGGCTTTGCCGGCTCCTCTCGCTCGGCAAGGAGCGGGGCGGCAAGGGGAAATGCATCCTCGATCTGTCGGACGTCGCCCTTTATGCAGACGGACTGCTCGCCGTCCTGATCCCTGACGAGGCTGATGATGGCTGCGCTGTCCAGCTGCGCAAAGTGAACGAGATGTTTGGCGACCGCGCCTATATGGCACTGACGTTGCGCCGGCGGCCGAACGATCATTTGCGCCTGCATGAGCTCAACACGCTGGCGATCCGGCACACGGTTCGACCGGTCGTTACCAATGACGTGCTGTTTCACGAGCCGGGCAGGCGCCAGCTGCAGGACGTCGTCACTTGCATTCGCCATCGAACGACCATAGATCAGGCCGGTTTCCTGCGTGAACGGCACGCCGATCGTTTTTTAAAGCCGCCTGAGGAAATGCACCGTCTGTTCAGCCGCTATCCTGAGGCACTCGCCCGCACCCGCGAGATTGTCGATCGCTGCCGCTTCGACATGAACGAGCTCACATACCAATATCCTGAGGAAGCCATCATCCCCGGATTGACGGCACAGCAGTCGTTGGAGAAGTTCACCTGGGAGGGCGTCCGGGATCGATATCCCGAGGACGTGCCTGATGATGTGGTGAAGACCCTCAATCACGAGCTCGATCTGATCCGCAAACTCGATTACGCGCCTTACTTTTTGACGGTCTACAGCATTGTCCGCTACGCGCGTTCGCAGAATATTCTGTGCCAGGGTCGCGGCAGTGCGGCCAATTCCGCCGTCTGTTATGTGCTCGGCATTACTGCCATCGATCCCGCCTCAAACGATCTGCTGTTCGAGCGTTTCATCTCCCAGGAGCGCAACGAGCCGCCGGATATCGATGTAGATTTCGAACATGCTAGGCGTGAAGAGGTCATCCAGTGGATCTACAAGACCTACGGCCGGCAAAAGGCTGCCTTGTGCGCGACCGTTACCCGTTACCGCGCCAAGGGCGCGCTTCGTGATGTCGGCAAGGCGCTCGGCCTGCCTGAAGACATGATGACGGCGCTGTCTGCCGGCGTCTGGGGTTGGAGCGAGGAGGGCGTCGGCGAAAAGCAGGTCAACGAGCTCAACATGAACATGTCCGATCGCCGCCTGCGTCTGACATTGCAGCTGGCCCAGCAACTGATGGGGGCGCCCCGTCATCTTGGTCAGCATCCAGGCGGCTTTGTCCTGACGAATGACCGCCTCGACGAACTGGTACCGATCGAACAGGCCCGGATGGAAGATCGCCAGACGATTGAGTGGGACAAGGACGATATCGAGGCACTCAATTTCATGAAAGTCGATGTGCTCGCCTTGGGAATGCTCACCTGCATGGCCAAGGGCTTTGCCCTTCTGGAAGAACACAAAGGCATAACGCTGGATCTCGCCACCATCGAGCCGGATGATCCGCCGACCTATGCGATGATCCGCAAGGCCGACACGCTCGGCACTTTCCAGATCGAATCCCGTGCACAGATGTCGATGCTGCCGCGGCTGAAACCGCAGACCTATTACGACCTGGTCATTCAGGTGGCGATCGTTCGCCCCGGTCCGATCCAGGGCGACATGGTGCACCCGTATCTTCGGCGGCGCGAGGGCAAAGAGGCGGTCGTTTATCCGAAGCCGGAACTGGAGGCCGTGCTCGGCAAGACGCTGGGCGTGCCGTTGTTTCAGGAGAGCGCGATGCGTGTCGCGATTGTCTGTGCCGGCTTTACCGCCGGCGAGGCCGATGCGCTCAGGCGCTCGATGGCAACATTCAAGTTCACCGGCGGTGTCAGCAAGTTCAAGGACAAGCTTGTCCAGGGCATGGTGAAGAACGGCTACACCGAGGACTTTGCCGAGAAGACCTTCTCGCAGCTTGAGGGATTTGGCTCCTATGGCTTTCCCGAGAGCCATGCCGCCTCTTTTGCCCTCATCGCCTATGCCTCATCCTATGTAAAATGTCATTATCCGGATGTGTTCTGTGCCGCCCTCATCAATGCGCAACCGATGGGGTTCTATGCGCCAGCGCAGATCGTTACCGATGCGCGAGCCCATGGTGTGGCGATCCGCCCGATCTGCATCAATCGCTCTCGATGGGATTGCACGCTTGAAGAGATCGAGGGAACCGACAGCCATGCCGTGCGTCTCGGGATGCGTCTGGTCAGGGGGCTGCCCGAACAGGATGCGGCAAAAATCGCGGTCGCGCGCGGCGACGAACCCTTCGTTTCCGTCGACGATATGTGGCGGCGCGCCGGCGTGCCGTCGGCTTCCCAGGTCAAGCTGGCCGAAGCCGATGCATTTCGGCCGTCCTTGAAACTTGAAAGGCGCGATGCGCTCTGGGCGATCAAGGCCTTGCGCGACGAGCCGCTTCCGCTGTTTGCTGCGGCCGCCGATCGCGAGCGGGCGGTATCCGCCGAACAGCAGGAACCGGACGTGGTGCTACGGCAGATGACGGAGGGCGCCAATGTCGTCGAGGATTACGGGCATACGGGCGTAACGCTGCGAGCCCATCCGGTCAGCTTCCTGCGCGTGGATCTCACCCGGCGAAACATCGTCAGCTGCGCCGAGGCAACCTCGGCGCGCGACGGTCGCTGGCTGATGACGGCGGGTCTTGTTCTCGTCCGTCAGAAGCCGGGAAGCGCCAAGGGCGTCATGTTCATGACCATCGAGGATGAGACAGGCGTTGCCAATATTGTCGTCTGGCCGAGCCTGTTTGAAAAGCAGCGCCGCGTCGTGCTCGGATCCGCAATGATGGCGATCAACGGCAAAATCCAGCGCGAAGGGGGCGTCGTGCATCTGGTGGCGCAACGGATGTTCGATCTGACCGGCGATCTGGCGAGCGTGGGCGAGCGGGACACTTTCCGGGTGCCGAGCGGACGTGGCGACGAATTTGCCCATGCATCGCCCGGCAGCCCGGATAGCCGGGAGCGGCGACCAATGGGGGTCAAGGCCCGCGAAATTTACATAGATGACCTTCATATCAATACGCTGAAGGTGAAAAGCAGGAATTTTCAGTGATTTCGGTGGGCGGCTACAGAGGAGATGCGGTTAAAAGCAAGGCGACAGGGACACTGAGTGCTGACGCAGTCAATGCCCACACAGATGCCAACTTGATCAGGCGCATTTTTCGTGCGCGGTCTTCGTCCCACTCGTACGCCATGCTCAGTCCTCCAAGCGGCAATGAAGCATTCCGAGGGATTTGAGTCGAGTCGAGAATTAATGCAGGACAGCAGTTCGTATCTCTTCAAGAGCTTCTATGTGCACGTCCATTGACGAACTGTTTGCCGACCTCGCGCTTAGTCCGACGAACGGTAGCTTTGCGCCTTTATTGCACGAACCCGCTGCGCCGAAGGGAGTGTGCGGTGAGGTTGAATGGGATTTATCTGAGTTCTAGGCAGGCGGTTGGTGTAAGCAGATCTTGCTGGCGATCACGCTGGAGGTCGTCGTTGCGCCGGCACGGCTATTGCTTATCCTCTGTGCAAATGGCGGCAACAGGTTCAAGATCGGACATAATCACCGTCATTGAACGACACCGGCCTTGCGTAGCCCCTCCATGACGAGCTCGAAGTCAGCGGGGTTCTTGAAGGGCAAGACTTTGCGACGGTATTCCAAGGAGTAGTCGGGATTGACGCGCAGCACCTCTTGCCACGTCGCGCGAGCCTCTTCGAAACGGCCGAGGTGCCCGTAACAGGCGGCCAGAAGCGCGCGCGAGACATCGGTGACGGGGTTGCGGCTCACGCGCTGCAGCAACAGTTCGACGGCCTCTTCGTACCTTCCCAGTTGAAACAAGGCCCAAGCCTGAAAGTGAATAACGATATCCGGAAAGTATGGGTTCAGCACCCTCGCCCGATCGAAATAGGCGAGTGCCTCCTCGGATCTGCCTGAATAGACAAGTGCCTCGCCGAGGCTGACCTGCCCTTCGGCGAAGTTCGGATTGAGGACTATCGCACGCTCGGCCTCGCTGATGGCTCCATCGTGCTGTCGCGAGTAAAGGTTGACCACACTCAGCGACCAGTGCGCCACGGGATCGCTATCATCCCGCGCGACTGCCAGCGTCGCAGCCTCTTCGGCTTGCTCGATCGAGCGCTGCGGCAACGCGCTCCACCGGTTCAGGTAGTCAAGCGCGTGGGTAAGGGCGAGGAAGGCGTGCGCCGAGGCGAAGTTCGGGTCTAGTTCAACGGCACGTTGCAAAAGGTCGCGGGCGTCGCTGTTCGTTTGCTTCGTCAGCCGGTGCCACAGCTCCCGGCCACGCAAGAAGCAGTCATACGTCTCGGGGTGCCGGGGCTGCCCCGGCGCAAGTCTTTGCCGATCGCCCTCTGTCAGATTGACCGCCAGCGCGCCGACGATCTGCTGCGTGACATCGTCCTGAACCGCGAATATGTCGGTGAGGTCGCGATCGAAACGCTCCGCCCATAGATGCCCGCCGGTGGTCGCGTCGATAAGCTGCGCGGTGATGCGTACCCGGTTCCCCGATTTGCGTACGCTGCCCTCAAGTATATACCGCACGCCGAGCTTCGTGCCCACCTCCTGCACATGGACGTTCTTGCCCTTGAAAGTGAACGACGAATTGCGAGCGATGACGAAGAGCTGCGACAGCTTCGATAGCGCCGTGATGATGTCTTCCGAGATGCCGTCGGCGAAGTAGTCCTGTTCGGCGTCACCGCTCATATTGGCGAAGGGCAGGACGGCGATCGACAGGTTCGGCGACGCTGCCGTCGCCGGTTGGCTCGTCGAGGTTTCGAAGGTCGCGGCTAAATTGGTCCCTGTGCTGCCGACTTGCAGTGAATAGACCCGGATCGGCTCGGCGATGTTCTTGAGCTGCGTGCTGCCGAGATCACTAACCGAGAGGTCGAGCCTCGCCTTAACTTGGCGATAGGCATCCTCGGATAGGCAGATGGCGCCCGCCGCGGCGACGCCCTCCAATCGCGAGGCGATGTTGACGCCGTCGCCCATCAGATCGCCGTCGCTTTCCTCGACGACGTCGCCCAAATGGATACCGATCCGGAACTCAATGCGACGGTCCTGCGGGACGCCGCGATTGCGCTCCACCATACCGTTCTGCACCTCAATGGCGCAGCGCACGGCGTCCACCACGCTGCGGAACTCGACCAGCGCACCATCGCCGGTGCGCTTTACCACCCGGCCATGGTGCACGGCGATCGTCGGATCGATGAGATCGCTGCGGAGTGTCCGCAACCTCGCCAGGGTGAGGTCCTCGTCGGCGCCGGCAAGCCGGCTGTACCCAACCACGTCCGCGGCCAGGATTGCAGCCAGCTTTCGGTTCTCGCTCATGGCGCTGTCTCCTAACTTCCACGATAGCAGGGAGAAAGAGGGCAAGAAAGAACTTTTAGCCGCTGCTCAGAGCGATTCTGGTTGAGATCGAGTTGGCCATGGTGTGTTTAAGTGTCGACCTTTGACCCCTTTCGGCGCCGAAGGTTGACCCCGGTGGACATATGCTAAAATCCAGCAAGACTACAGGGTTGTTGCGCGAGACCGGGGTCAACGTTCAGCGCCTACGACGGAGTCAAACCCCACTCCGAAACGCATCTAAGCATCGCAAATGGGTTTGAAGTCCAGTCATCGGCGCCTATCTTCGGCTTACACGCCAGATGATGTTACCGACATCGTCGGCGACGAGCAGGGCGCCGGTCCTGTCGAAGGCGACGCCGACCGGGCGGCCCATGGCCTTGTCGTCACGGCCGATAAAGCCGGTGAGGATATCCTTCGGCGGTCCTGAAGGTTTGCCGTTGCGGAAGGGCACGAAGATCACCTTGTAGCCGCTGTGGACACTGCGGTTCCACGAGCCATGTTGGCCGACGAATGCACCGCCGCGATAGGCCCGACCGAGCGACGAACCATTGGCGAATGTCAGCCCGAGGGAGGCGGTGTGGGAGCCGAGCGCATAGTCGGGTTTGATTGACTTCTCGACCAGATCCATGCGTGGCGGCTTGGCCCGAACATCGACGTTCTGACCGTAATAGCTGTAGGGCCATCCGTAAAAGCCGCCCTCCCGAATGGAGGTCATGTAGTCCGGGACGAGGTCGTCGCCGATCTCGTCGCGTTCGTTGACGGCGACCCAGAGCCCGCCGTTCTCCGGATTCCAGGAAAGTCCGTTCGGGTTTCGCAAGCCCGAGGCGAAGACCCGCGTGCGGTGGGTTGCGAGATCGACCTCCAGAAGGGCGGCGCGGTTTTCTTCTGCCGCCATGCCGTTTTCCCCGACATTGCTGTTGGATCCGACGGTGACGTAGAGCTTGCTTCCGTCGCGGCTGGCGATGACGTCTTTGGTCCAGTGATGATTGATCGGCCCGGCGGGTAGATCGACAATTTTTTCCGGCCGCGCCGTTATCCGAGTCTGGCCATTGGAGTAGGGGAAGGCGACGATGGCGTCGGTATTGGCGACATAGAGTATGCCTTTTGAAAGCGTCATGCCGAAGGGCGAGTTCAGACCCTCGATGAATGGCTTGCGGACGTCGGCAATGCCGTCATGGTTGGTGTCGCGCAGCAGCGTGATGCGATTAGCGCTTTCAGTCGCAGCGCCAGCGCGCTTCATCGCCGCACTCATGAAAACTCTGCGCAGGCTGAAGCCGCTTTCCTTCTTGGCGGGAGCATTGGTCTCGGCCACCAGCACGTCGCCATTTGGCATCACGTGTAACCAGCGCGGATGGTCAAGGCCTCCCGCAAAGGCGTTGACCGTCAGCCCCATGGCCGGTTTTGGCAGGGCTCCGCCCGGCCATCCTTTCGCCTCGACGATGTTGATGGTCGGGATCAGGGTGGGCCGCGGCTTCGGCAGCGTCGGGTTCGTGCCGTAGCCGCCGCCACTCGCTGTCGCCTCCGTTCTTTGCCCCGAGACAGCAGCGCAGGCCGTGAGCAGCGCGCCAGCAATCAAGACAACCGAAATTTGCGAGAAGCGGGGTTTCATCGGATGTTCTCCATGGGAATTGCACCTCTGCACATCAGACGCATAATCCATTCAGAGTATTCCTCAGTCCTCGGCCGGTATTGAGCTGAAACGGCCCGCCTTGTCATACTGTGCCAAGCGCACTGCATCATCAAGGCGGCGGCCACAGGAGGATGGAAATTCACCATCGACGCTATTTAGAACCTAACCGGCGGCTCTGAATTCCTGTCCGAGTCGTCGGTGACGCTGATGAGGACCGACGGATTTGCTAACTGGACCAGGGTCTCCACCTCAGCGTGGGTCTTCAACCAGTTCTTCGAATTCGAGGTGAAGGTCGGCTCGTTGTTCGATAGGGACTATAGGACCGACGCCCAGGTTCAGGAATTCATCGACGAACTGCTCCATCGACCTGTTCCTCGATCACGTCGTGAGCGTCCGCCCTCAGGAAGACGAACACGCGTAAGTATCTTGGCGGTGATTTCGAAGCTCGGGCGAGCGAGTGTCGGAGCCTGCCAATAGCCTTACGGAAAGTCCGCAGGTAGCTACATTTTCCGCCAGCATTTTTAGTTGCCCCGCTAAGACTGGTGCGGCAGGACCCTAGTTAGAAATCAACGCGTGCGGTCCGCTAAATTACGCGTCGGCAGTTACTTTCTACTGCACAAAACCGGTAAACGGGAATGTCCGCCAAAGCGAGAAATTCGCCGTGATCTCAGGGTCGTGATGACACGTTCAGTCGAGGGAACAGCAAAGATCGTGGGCGACCTTTCGAAGAGGGGCACTCGATCATCCGTACCATCCCCAGTACCTTGAGCGCATCAAACGATTGCGACGATCCTGACAGCCCAGTGCCGTAAATCAAAGCCGCGAATGAGTATGGTCGTGGTCGCCCCATCCGCTTTCGAGCGGCGCGCCGATGATGCAATGGACGCCGCAAACGTCATAGTTGAGGTCTACGTGGCCCCGGAGTTGGCCAGACGAGAGGGCTTCAATCAACCGGGATCCGAAGCCCCTGCGGGTCGGCGGCGTGACTGGTGGCCCCCCGGTTTCTTTCCACGACAAAGTCAGTTGCGCGTCGGGAGTTGAGACGTCCCATGACACTACCACTTTTCCGGAACTGGCTCCCAACGCGCCATATTTTGCAGCATTCGTGGCAAGCTCGTGCAGAATGAGTGCGAGGGCCACCACGGCCTTCGGCGAGACATCGACATCGGGACCGCTGATGTCGAACTGTTCAGGTGGGTAGGGAGACAACGCTTCGGAAACCGCGGTACGAAGGCTGGCGGCCTCCCAACTTCCTCGCGTAAGCAGGTCATGCGCTCGGGCCAGGCTTTGCAAGCGGGCGTCGAAAGCTGTCCTTGCCCGTTCGATGTCCGGCGCGCCGGCAAAAGTCTGACGGGCAATCGCGGCTACCGTCGCAAGGACGTTCTTGACGCGATGGTTCAGCTCGCCAATAAGGAGATCCTGAACGCGCTGCGCTTCCCTTCCTGCCGTTATGTCGCGGGCAATTTTCGAAGCACCGACGATCTTGCCATCTCCGTCATAGATTGGTGAGACAGTCAAAGAAACATCCAGGAGACGGCCGCTCCTGTGCCGCCTGACGGTCTCATGGGTGTCTACGCGCTCTCCAGCCTTGATGCGGGCGATGATGCGCGCCTCCTCGTCGACGCGGTCATCTGGAACAAGAACCATGACCGATCGGCCAACAATTTCCTCGGCGGAGAAACCGTAGAGATTCTCGGCGCCATTGTTCCAATCGGTAACCGTCATGGCGAGGTCGATACCGAGGATCGCATCTTCAGAAGAGGCGATGATCGACGCCATGCGCTTGAGCGTCGCCTCGTAGCCAACCCGTTCCGTCGTCTCATTGACGATACACAGCACGGCGAGCACATGCCCGTGTTCGTCGGAAACGGGAGAATAGGAGATGTCGAAGTACACCGTTTCCGGTACGCCGTGCCGTTCGATATAAAAGGGCCTGTCCTTTGCCACGACGGTCTCGCCGGCGTCGCGAACTTTAAGCAGAAGCGGTTCCAGGTCGTCCCAAAGTTCGGCCCAGTTCTCTTTCGCCGGTCTCCCTAGCGCGCCGGGGTGCTTTGTACCGATCGATGGGGCGTATGCATCATTATAGATGGCGGTGAAGTCATCACCGCAAAACATCACGATCTGCGCACCTGACGGAATTGCTATGTCAACCGCACATTTTAATTGAGACGCCCAGGATGACATCGGTCCGAGACTGGTGCTTGCCCAGTCATAGTTGCGGATTATGTCAGCCATCGAGCCCTGATCGGAGGTAGCCGGATTGTGTTTGTGCATTGAAACCCCTCGCGTGCCTCCCATTTAGTTCAAACTTTCGCTCAGCAGTTCAACGCATATAACGGCCAAACTATTTCAGTTTCGAGCGCGAATCCTATTTGGTACATAGCGTTAGCGCAACATGCCAGTCCGCGTGGGTGTTTGAGTAATTTGATTGCGCGCAAGGTCGGCGGTAGGGGAGTTTGGCGGACCGCCCTTTAACAGCGACTCATCCGAGCTTCGTCAGACGGGAAAACCCCGGTATATGCGATACTTGGGTCGCGAAGAACCAGGGTGCGTGATTCATCAGTGATGATCGGCAATTACGAAGCCGTAAGTTGAGGCGCTTCAGACCCGATCGTATGTGAACGATGTAAGAAGGGTTGTAACAAAATTGCTGGCCTTCTCTTTAACGAGGACTTCGGTCCACTCGTCTGTCCCGCGCAGCATCAGCCCGGTGTAAATACTATCGACGGCAGCCTCTTCAATGCGTTTGATATGCGCGAGGAATGAAGCCTCGTCGCCGGATTTGTAAAGGTCGCGGACGACCATTCTCAAAATTTCCTGGATCGCAATTTGCCATGCGGTGTTAATCGCCTGAAGTTCACTTGTTTTCTCGTTCATCGGATCTCTCGTGATTCTGGCAGACCTGCCACGGGCCCGTGCGCTGCGTCAGGAACAAAAAAAGGCCAGGCAATCTGCCTGACCTCGATTGGTAGTTGCTTTCGACAGTGCCGGTACATCCGTGGTCAAAGGAAAGCAGTTACCGATTATACGGCCTGCAGGTTACAGGCAGACATCTTGCCCGACTTGTTGTCGCGCTCGAGGTCAAAACCGATCTTCTGGCCCTCGACGATTTCGCGCATTCCGGCGCGCTCGACGGCAGAGATGTGAACGAAGGCGTCAGCGCCGCCGTTGTCAGGCTGAATGAAGCCGAAGCCCTTTGTGGAATTGAACCATTTTACGGTGCCAGTGGTCATGATAAACCCTTTCATAGCAATATAGACGACCGCAACGCAAAGCATTGCGGATGATGATAACGATCGTTTTAAAGGGAGGGTTCGTTCAAAACGCGGTGCCAGTCGCGTGGTAACCAAAGCTCGGCAAGAAAAAATCGATAAATCAGCTTGTAGCCAGTTTGGATTGCGGCGTCAACGGTTAGTTTTCGACTGCGATTTTCTGGTAAATCCTGGATTCCATCCTTTACAATATTTCTAACTTGCGACGGGCAATGGATTTTCATCAAAAAATTCACATGGCTTGTTGCACGCAGCACAGCCATCATTGAAGTTTTTAGAAAGGCACATATAACATCAACGCGGCTCTTCTCCGGATGATGGGCGCCATCGATTTTCAATATGCGCCGAGCATTAAAGCGGAAGACGAACATGCCCAAACAGAAAAAGTCCGCAGTTGTCAGCACCGGAATTGCGGGGTTGAATGAAATCCTGCGCGGTGGCCTGCCTGCATCGAACCTTTACATGCTTCAGGGTGCGCCGGGATCGGGCAAGACGACAGCCGCGCTGCAATTTTTGCGCGCCGGTGTCGAGGCCGGCGAGAGCTGCATCTACGTCACGCTTTCTCAAACAACCGCAGAGCTTGAAGCGATCGCCGTTTCGCATGGCTGGACGCTTGACGGAATTAGGGTCGAGGAGCTGTCGACATCAGGCACGGTGAATGAGGCAGACGACCAGAGCATCTTCCTGACCGCCGACCTACGGCTGGACGAGACGAGGAAAGCTATCGAAGCGGCAATCGATGAGCACAAGCCTCGGCGTCTCGTTTATGATTCCCTTCTCGAAATCCGGCTGATCACCGGTGATAGTCCGCGCTTTCGCCGTGAACTGATCGGTTTCAAATCGTTCCTTGCAAAAAAGAATGTTGTCGCATTGCTGCTGGATACACAAACGCCCGGCTACGATCGCAGCGGCGAGGAGGTCGAAGGTCTTGCCCACGGCGTTATCCGGTTCGACAAGTCGCTGGAGGAATATGGTGGCGTGCGTCGCCGCATCGAGGTTTCAAAGATGCGCGGAGTGCCGATTGCCGACGGCTATCACGATATGGCTATCCGTGAAGGCGAGGGCGTTGTCGTGTTTCCCCGCATCATGCCTAGCGCTGCATCAGAGAGCTCCAAACCGCAGCTGATCAAATCCGGGGTTGCCGAGCTTGACGAAATGTTCGGCGGTGGCCAGGAGCCTGGAACCACTACGTTGGTCATCGGGCAGTCAGGCACTGGCAAATCGACTATGTCTTCCCTTTATGCGACGGCGGCGCTCGAACGCGGAGAAAACGTTGCTCTTTTTCTATTCGAGGAGCGGCTGGAGACCTTCTTTCGTCGGTCCGAAGGTTTGGGCATGGAGCTCAGGCAGTTTCACAAGGATGGTAAGCTCATCCTGCGAGATTTCAATCCTAACGAAATCTCGCCCGGCGAGTTTGGCCAAATCGTCCAGGACGCCGTCACGCAAAACAAGTCGCGGGTCGTGGTCATCGACAGCCTGACGGGATACCTAAATTCTCTGCCCCATCGCGAAAAAGCGGTTCGCGACATTCAATCGCTGCTGAAGTACCTTGCCCGCTCAGGTGTCCTGACGATGCTGATCGTTGCTCAGCACGGTCTAATCGGCCAGAATGTCGGCATCGACGTCGATGTCAGCTTTCTCGGCGACACTGTTCTGCTTCTGCGGATCATGGAGCATGAGGGGCGCCTTCGCCGAAACATTACCGTGGTCAAAAAGCGTCACGGTCCACACGATCTCAATATCCGTGAACTGATCATCGAAAGCGGACGCGTCAGTGTGGTCGCCTATAATCCCCTGCCTGATCCGAAATGAAGGCAGTCCCCACCGAAAGTGAGCTGGACTGGGTGCTCGTCCTTGCTCCCTTTCGCAAGGACGCCGATTACGTCGCTGCCTTTCTTCGTGAACAGAAGATCGAGGTCAAGGCGGCCAAGGCGGATGGTGTTCTGGTCGAGCATCTCGCTTTGTCTCCGGGTATCATCGTCATCACCCATGAGGCTTTGAACACGCAGGTTATTGCGCGAATTGCCACGCATCTCGCGGAGCAGCCCGACTGGTCCGAGGTGCCGATTATCGTCCTTTTAGAGCGCACAGCGCCGATAACACGAATTCGCAGTCAATTGCTGAATTTCTGGCCCGGTTCGCGTCTCTTGTTTTACACGCGGCCGATCGCACCACTGGAACTCGTGAATGGGATTCAATCAAATTTGTTGGTCCGGCTGCGCCAGCGCCAGGTCCGCGATTCAATCGAGCGCGAAAGAGAACTGCGTCTGGAGCTCAATCACCGGGTCAAAAACATCCTGGCGAGCGTCACCTCGATTTTCCAGATGACACGGCGTGGCGCCACGTCTGTCGAGGAACTGGCAAGCGATTTTGCCGGTCGCCTGCAGGCGCTATCAAATGTCCATAGTGCTGTCTTTGAGGCTGGCGGTGAGGAGGTTTCGCTTTCAGCCATCGTTGAGCTGACGGTTTCTCCATACAACAGCGATGGCATCAGCCGCATAGACGTCACGGGGTCGGATCTGGTTGTCAGCCGGGAGGCCGGAACGACGATCGCGCTTTGCCTGCACGAGCTGATAACGAACGCAATCAAATATGGTGCCCTTTCGCATCCCGATGGGCATGTTGAACTCCAGTGGTCTGTTGCCACAAACGGCAGTTCCGAACTCTCTCTGAACTGGACTGAAGTCGGGGGGCCGGCTGTTCGAGAACCGACGCGGCAGGGCTATGGAACGCGATATGTGCGCTCCGCGTTAGGATCGTTATTCGGCACGGTTCCAGAAATCGTCTTCGCTCCGGAGGGTTTTCGCTTCTCACTGAAAGGGTCGCTTGCCTGCATTTCAGCGCGACAATAGATTGTGACAATTTTATCAATCAGGGAATGAAATTTCTTTTCACCGCAACGCCATGAAAGATAATCCGGTTCCTCCTTGGATCAATCCGTCTTTCCGCGCGTTCATCTGGTTCGCGTATTTAAAAAAGACACATGTGCAAGCGTCAACTGCGGAGAGTATGAGGGATGACGCAAAAGGCGATCACAGTCGTTGTCGTCGAAGACGAGGCGCTCGTACGGCTGGATATAGCAATGTCGCTTGAGAACGAGGGGTTCATTGTGCTCGAAGCTTCAAATGCCGATGAAGCCATAGACATTCTGAACGCCCATCCGGAGATCCGGTTAATGTTCACCGACATCGACATGCCGGGCAGCATGGACGGATTGAAGCTGGCTTCTGCTGTTCGCGAAAGGTGGCCCCCGGTCAAGATCATCGTGGCTTCCGGCCACCGTCACTTGAGCGATGAGCTTTTACCAGTTAAGGGCAAGTTTTTCAGCAAACCGTACGACCACGCCCGCGTAATCGCGACGATGAGGGAAATGCTGGCGGGAGCGTAGGCATAAGCTGATCCTCTGGGTTAAGTCCGGCCCTCACTGCACGCTGTTTGACAATACCGTTGATCGCCTTCGGATCGATCGGGCGGCGCGACACGGTCTCCCAGCGATCGATCGCCCGAAACACGCTTCCACTGTCGATCTTTGCTGCGGCAAGCCACGCATTCAGCGCGTCAACAGGACTGCCGGTCAGATAGACCACTTCATCGTCCTCCTTACCGCTGGTTTTGGTACGGCCCAAATGGATTGATAGTGAGGGGAGGGGAGGGGCGCCTCCGACCGTGATAGGCGCCTCGATCGTCAGCTGGTCGTTGCGCAGGCCAGCAATCTCACTGCGCCGGCGGCCACCAGAGGCAAAGCCAACCATCAGGATCGCCCGGTCGCGCAAATCCCTGAGACTGTCGGTACTGCAGGTCGCGAGCAGCTTGGAAAGCACGTCACCCGTCACAGCTTTAGCGCTTTTGCGTCTTCGCGGCCGCGGTGTCGCGCGGACGGCAAGGCGGATCGCCGACTTCAGGGCAGGGGAGTTGAAGGCGCCGGTCAACCCACGCCATTTCGTGATCGTCGACCAACTGGCGAGGCGGCGCCTTACGGTATCGGGGGCATGCGACCCGGATGTTCGAAGGAACCGCTGGTCGCGCAGACTCCGCTCGACAGCGGCCGGCATGCCGTGGTGAGGATCGATCTCGCGCTGTTCGGGCTGCCATAAATGGTGGGCGACGAATTTCAGAGCTAAGGCCTTCAGGCGCCGGCCAGGGGAGGGAGGCACCGGTCGCGGCCAGCGACCAGGCCTGCAGATAGGCGAGGTCCGACGTCAGCGCCCGAAGCGTGTTGGCGCCCATGCCTTCGTTAATGAGGTGACGAAGCGTTTCTATATCTTGGTCAGTCAGCAATTCTGCCAGCTCGTCGCGGCGCTCAAGCGGCAGCACCGCTGCGATCGTATCAAGCTCTGCGATGCGTTTTGCGATCGAACGTGACGATGCGCTGCTCATTTCGGCAATCCATTCTCGTTGTGATCGTATCGCCGTTGCACCCTTACCAGACGCGCTCGTGCAAGACTGCATCGAACATCAGATCAGTCGAGACGAACGTGCAATTCTCCAGCCGCGCCTGGGCGGCGAGAATGCGGTCCCAGGGATCCCGATGCTCCCAGTCGAAAGCAGCTGCGAGTTCGGCATGCAGATCGGTGATGGAAAGGGTCTGCAAACCGCTGGCTGTGACCGCAGCGCGCAACTCCTGTGGCTTGAGGTCGAGCTTGTTCATTCGCATCTTGTAGTCCAGCTCGTAGAACGTGACCGCACTGACGAGGATGGCGTTTGCCTTGTCCTCGATCATTGATCGTGCCTTCGTGGACAGGCGATCACTACCGATTGTCCACCAGTAGACGGCGTGGCTGTCGAGCAGGACTTTCATTGGGTGCTATCGCCGCCACTCGATTTGCCTTGCCAGACGCCGGTATCATCATTCCAGTCACCAGCGTCGACGGCTGCCTGCTCGGCATCTGTGGTATCGAACAGGTCGTCGGGCAGGCCACGATGGCGAAGTAGGCCAAAGGGACGCTTGACGCCGTCGGCCGCTGGACCGATACGGGCATAAACTTCGTTGCCGCGCATGATGACGATCTCTTCGCCCTTGTTGGCGCGTTCGAGGACTTCTGCGAAATTCTTGCGGGCTTCGCTGATTCTGTAGCTTGTTTGGGGCATCAGGCTCTCCGAATTTGGCCGTTGGGGTACTTTATCACGGCTCTATGGCCGCGTACAACGTCAGTGTACGTATCACTTCCGATAAGCATTACTTAGCGGAGGTGATGGCATTCTTACTGGCATCCCAACCTTATCACCAAGATAACTTCAATCTGATTAGGCACTGAGTATTTCATAACGATTCAATGGAAGTTTCGTTAATTTGTCTGGTGCTAAAATGCCCTGAAGCTGCGTGCTGCAATTCTGTCCTTGGCGAATATGACGCTCCGCTTGGTAGTGGCCGATTGAACGGCCGGAACACTGCGCGGCATGATGTGTGCAGTTCAAAATTATGGAATGACTCCAGCAACCCAGTTTCGTGGGCCGCCGACATGCCGTTGGCGGTTTCACTGTACCGTTTGAGAGAGGCTCCCATGCCGGCCATGCTGAAATCATCCGTCGCCTATAAAATTGTCGCTACGACACTTGCGCTCATATTCCTCAGCATTTCGATCGTCGCCGGAATGATGATGTACAATCTGAAGAAATTCGAAATGGAGCAGGCACTAGAGGACACGCATGCTGCAGCCCGCACGATGGCAATCCTATATAACCTTCGCTCGACAGAGCTTAAAGTCGATCTTCAGGGCCATAGGCTCGCGGGCGTCACAGCCGAGGCGCTCACTGAGACAGCTGATCACGCGCTGGTGGATCACACGGCAGCGTCCATCGACGGCGTAGCAACGATCTTTTCCAAGACACCAACCGGTTTCGAACGGGTTTCGACAAACGTCAAGAAAAACGACGGAACTCGGGCCACGGGCACGATGCTGGCAGTAGATCACCCGGCACAGGCGTTTCTTGCACGAGGCGAAGCCTATTTTGGTCCGGCCCAGCTGTTCGGCAAAGATTTCATGACTGGATACTTCCCAGTCCTCAATGCGGCGCGGAAAACGGTCGGCGTACTGTTTGTGGGCCTTGCGATGGAGGTCTACGTCGGTCGAATCCACCACTTGCAGCTCGTGGCCCTTTTCTCGGGACTGATTGCTCTACTGGTCAGCGCTGTCGTGGCTTTAGTTTCCAACCGCGCCTTGCTCAGGCCGCTCGGCAAGCTAATCGAAGCTGTTGGCAGCGTTTCGGAAGGCCGCCTCGCCGGCGATATTCCCTACTCGCAGCGTAGTGACGAATTCGGCAAAATCGCCAAAGCCCTTGATGTGTTCAGGGGCAATGCGCGTGAAAGGCTGCGGCTCGCGGCCGAAACGGAGGAAGCACGTATCCAGGCAGCTGACGATGCCGCAGCCAGGCAATCTGCCGAGGACAGGAAGGCAGCTCAAGATCAGATTGCTATTGATGGCGTAACAAACGGACTCGTCCGCCTGGCAGATGGCGATCTTACATACCGCATTGAGGAACCGTTCGCGCCTCATCTCGAGGGCTTGCGCGGGAATTTCAATGAGTCGCTATCGCGACTTCAGGAGGCATTGCGATCGGTTGGCCAGACAGCCGCGTCGATCAACTCTGGTGCGAAGGAAATCGGGGCTGGCGCAGACAACCTTTCGAAACGTACAGAAATGCAGGCAGCATCGGTAGAAGAGACTGCCGCAGCTCTGGAACAGATTACGACAACGGTCAGGAACGCGGCAGCTCGCGCTGCAGAAGTCGGTACTCTCGTGAGCAGAACGCGCGTGGAGGCCGAAAAGTCCGGTGAAGTCGTACGTGATGCCGTCGAAGCTATGGACGGTATTAGGCACTCATCAGGCGAGATCGGCAGTATCGTCGGCGTAATCGACGAAATCGCTTTCCAGACCAACCTTCTTGCGCTGAATGCAGGCGTCGAGGCGGCCCGTGCCGGCGATGCCGGCAAGGGTTTTGCAGTAGTCGCGCAGGAAGTGCGTGAATTGGCGCAGCGTTCGGCCACCGCCGCAAAGGAGATTAAGACCCTGATCAATCGCTCCAACGGACAGGTGAAGTCGGGCGTTGCTCTCGTAGGGCAAGCCGGACAAGCGCTGGAAACCATTGTCGCCGAAGTGAAGGAGATCAGCGGGCATGTGAATGCTATTGTGGATGCGTCGCGTGAACAGTCCCTTGGCCTGCAAGAGATCAGCACGGCGGTGAACAGCATGGATCAGGGCACACAGCAAAATGCTGCGATGGTCGAGCAATCGACGGCCGCAAGCCATAGCCTTGCGTCCGAAGTCCATCACCTTAACCAGCTCCTGTTGCAATTCAAGGTCGGCGCGTCGGGCACGGCATGGCCGCAAGCCAAACAAGCCGCAACCAAGTCGCCACGAGCTGCATAGCGCTCAACACGCGTTGGAGCGCCGCCCGCCAGTACTCTGCACCGCATTATCCCTGCGTGCTGATGCTTTCGCATCTTTTACAATGCAACAAAAGAACGGCCTGCTAATCCTAGTTCCTAGGCCGGATGCCATCAATCAAGGCCGATCCGTTTGGCTCCTTGGCGAAACAGAGCCGTTGCCTCTGGCGTGAACCGAAACGTATTGGCGAAGTCGTCGAAACAATAGTGCGGCAAAGTCTTGCGCACGGCGGTTGAAAACATCCGTGCCTCGTCCAGCCTTCCGGCCAAGGCTAGGCAATGTGCGGCAATTGCCAGGATAATATTGTGCGCGTTCGGCCGGGCGGCCGCTTTCATCGCCCATTCTGCGGCTTCCTGGAACTCCCCCAGACGCACATGGGCCATTGCGCGCGCGCCCAACATACCAAAGAGCAAAGGATCAAACGGGCTGAGGAGGCGGGAGTGGTCAGACGATAGGATCGCCGCTTCCGCATCGCCCGACTGCGACTGCACAAAAGAGAGTGCATAATGGCCGAGTGCAAAATTCGGACTGAGATCAACCGCAAGCTCCAGTTCCGTCACAGATTCCTGTTGACTGTTGCGTAACCAAAGTGCCCGGCCCATGGCCCAGTGCGCAGCCGGGTTCCGGTCGTCGACGAGGAGGCTCTGGCCAGCAGTTTCAAACGCCTGGTCTCGTTCATACTCATATTCTCCCCAGCGCTGAAAAGCACTTTGCCAATGTGTGAAGGATAGTCCGGCATATGCCCTCGCAAAGGTCGGATCGAGACGGACCGCTGTGCCGAAGAAGTGCTGCGCCAGTTCGTTCTCGGCGCGTGTAAAGCGGTACATGTGCCACAAACCGCGATGGTAAGCCTCCCAGGCACTTAGACTGCTCGGGGCTTTCAGGATCGCGCGGTTTGTTTCGACACTCTCGATCTCGCCCGAAATCGACGCAACGATCCTGTTGCCGATTTCATCGAGCATCAGAAACGTGTCGTCTATCCGCTGATCGTAAACTTCCGTCCAGACGATGCGCGCCGTGCGCACTTCGACGAGTTCGATACTGACGACAAGGCCGCCAGGGCGATATCGCACCGCGCCGCTTGCGATATAATCGACGTTCAGTGCGCGCCCGGCAGCGTCGGCTCCCAAGTTGCGTTGCGCCAAGGCATAGACGGATCCCCGCGCGATGATGAAGAGGTTTCGTAGTCTCGCCAGCCGGGTGATAATGTCGTGCGTCAGTCCGTCGGCTATTCCCCCTTCAATGCTGCCCGCCTCGCCCTGCTTCAGAAATGGCATGATTGCGAGGGATGCGCGGCGTGGAGAGCCTGTCTCGGTTGCCGCCATAGTGGGGGGCAGGTGGGACTGGGTATCCACCAACTCAGGCCGCGGGGAGTAGCCCTGGAGCTGCTTTTGGCTTTTAATGTCCTGCCATGCCCGTAGAACTGGCCCGAAATCCAGTTCTTCAGCGTCGAACCGCCGGGCAGCGACCAAAAGGTGCTGGCCGCAGGCTGCAATCTGGCCCCGCTCGGCGAGATTTTTGAGAAGTGCCAGATGAGCATTCCCGTCGAATGGTGCAAGTTCGATCCACTTTTCGACAAGAGCGTTCCTGTCTAGGGAGCCCACGGGCAATCTTCCTGCCAGATGTTCGACGATGGCTATATGGCATGCGTGGAAGCGGCGGCGTTGCGCTGTCAGCCAGATTTCGAACGCGGGGCAATGGTCGATCTCCAGTCCTTCCAGGAAATCGCCGGCGAACGAGGAGCAAAGTGTCTGCAGTCGCGCATTATCTAGCATGGCGATACCTGTGGCGATGGCCTGTTCGGCCTCTACCGCATCGACGACGCAGCCTTTCAGCTCAAGACCGATCACCTCATCGGAAGTCTGGAGGTGCGGAATACCCCATTCGCGGATCATCGCACGCAGTTTGCTGAGGCTCCAGCGCAATTCTCCGCGCGGATCGTTTGGACCATCCCAAAGAAGGTCGCACAGGTGGCTGCGTCCGACAGCACGACGAGACATTGCCAGATAGGCAAAGAGTGCGCGCACCTTCCGCGAGGCCGGAAGCTTGATCATGACACCGTTGCGTGTAACGGCGAGAGGGCCAAGAAACCGCGCGGCCACTCCCGTATGGTTGGGGCCCAGATCTCCCGAAGATGTTTCCACGGAAGTTTCCACGCATTCTCCCACGCTCGCGCCTCTGAGCTTATCCTAACATAAATTTGGCAAGGCGACACCGGAGCAGGTCCGCTGGCGGGCCTCGGCAAATTCCAATCTCAGGGAGATAGTGGCATGACGTTGACGACCATACGGACCACATCCGGCCGCGGCCGGCTCTTTAAAAGTATTCTCGACACGATCGGGGATACGCCGACAATCCGCATTAACAATTTGGGACCGGACAATGTCACACTCTACGTGAAGGCCGAGTTCTTCAATCCGGCGGCGTCAGTCAAAGACCGGCTGGCGCTCAATATCATTGAAGAGGCTGAACGGGTTGGCGCTTTGAAACCCGGCCAGACTGTCGTTGAGGCAACGAGCGGCAACACCGGAATCGGGCTTGCGATGGTGTGCGCACAAAAGGGCTATCCGCTTGTGGTCACGATGGCCGACAGTTTTTCCGTAGAACGCCGCAAACTGATGCGGATGCTGGGAGCCAAGGTGGTCCTGACGCCGCGCGCTCAAAAAGGCCTCGGGATGTACAACAAGGCGGTGGAGCTTGCGGAATCCAATGACTGGTTTCTGGCCCGCCAGTTCGAGACCCAAGCGAACGCCGCTATTCATGAAGCAACGACCGGTCGCGAGATCGTCAACGATTTCGCTAGCTCGCGCCTTGACTGGTTCGTCAGCGGCTACGGCACTGGCGGCACGCTTGTTGGCGTTGCCCGTTTGCTGCGCAGGGAGCGGCCGGACACCCGCATCGTGATGGCCGAACCTGACACTGCACAGCTCGTCGGCAGCGGGACGCCGCAGCAACGGCGTCCCGACGGGGCCCCGGCCCTCAGCCATCCGGCTTTCGATCCGCACCTGGTCCAAGGCTGGACGCCGGACTTCATCCCAAACGTGCTGCAGGAGGCGATCGATGCAAATCTCTACGACGAGGTGATGCCCATTGCCGGTGCGGAGGGAATAAAATGGTCAAAGGCGTTGGCGCAAAAGGAGGGAATCTTCACGGGTATTTCAGGAGGCGCGACCTTTGCGGTTGCGCAGCAGATTGCCCAGAAGGCTCCAGACGGTTCTGTGATCTTGTGCATGCTTCCCGACACGGGTGAGCGCTACATGACCACTGCGCTCTTTGACGGGATCGCGGCCGAGATGGACGAGGAGGAGCTTGCTCTGTCGCGCTCGACTCCTGGATTCCAGTTCGCTGCTGAATGACCGAGGGGGCAAATGCACACGATCTCAAAAATTCTAAATGCTCCACCCGAGGAAACACTCGACCCAGATAGCTGGGATGACGTTCACGATCTGTCGCACCAGATTATAGACGACGCCATCGGCTATCTGCGTGACGTGCGCGATCGTCCTGTCTGGCAGGACATGCCATCCGGTACAAAAACGTTCTTCACGACGCCGCTCCCGCAGTCTCCGGTCCCCTTGGCAGACGTTTATCAGCAGGTGACCAACACCGTGATGTTATATCCGATGGGCAATATTCATCCTCGTTTCTGGGCCTGGTACATGGGATCCAGTAATTTTACCGGTGCATTGGGCGATTTTCTGGCTGCGATCCAAGGTTCCAATCTCGGCGGCGGCAATCACGCAGCAGCTTTGATGGATAATCAGGTGATCGACTGGTGCAAAGAAATGATGGGCTTTCCAGTCTCTGCGAGCGGTACACTGGTCAGCGGTGGATCGATGGCCAACATCATCGGCCTGACCGTGGCTCGCAATGTCATGGCGGGGGTGGACGTGCGTGAGCTTGGTGTAGCCGCGATGGAACGCCCCCTCCGTTTCTATGGTTCCGATCAAGTTCATAGTTGCCATCGCAAGGCGATGGAATCGCTCGGTCTCGGCAACCAAGCTCTGCGCCGTATTGCTACCAACGGGGAATTGCGTATCGACTTAGCCGCTCTGCGGCGTGCGATCCTAGAAGACCGTGCGGCGGGATATCGGCCCGCCTGTATTATCGGCACGGCTGGAACCGTGAACACCGGCGCAATCGACGATCTCGACGCGTTGGCAACGATCGCTGAGGAGGAGGGGCTTTGGTTTCATGTCGATGGCTGCATAGGCGCGCTTATCGCCATTTCTCCGCACAATGCCCATCGGGTCGCTGGCATTGAACGGGCCGATTCTCTGGCACTTGATCCGCACAAATGGCTGCATGCACCATTCGAGGCAGGGTGTGCGCTCGTGCGGGACGCCGGCCTCCATCGTGGCGCCTTCGCAGTAACGCCGGAATACCTTGAAACCGCGCCGCGGGGACTAGCGTCCGCGGCTTGGCTGCATGAATACGGGCTGCAGACGTCACGTGGCTTTAAGGCGCTGAAGATCTGGATGGCCCTAAAGGAGCATGGCATCGAGAAGTTCGGCCGCCTAATCGACCAAAACATCGAACAGGGCCATTACCTCAGCGCCCTCATCAAAGCCGAGCCTCTGTTGGAGCTGGTGGCGCCCACCACCATCAATATCGTCTGCTACCGCTATCGCCGCGCCGGCCTGGACGACGGTCGACTGAAAATACTCAACATCGAAATTATGCTGCGCCTGCAAGAATCCGGCGTCGCGGCTCTTTCCGATACAACCGTTCACGGCGCACATTGCCTGCGGGTTGCGATCAACAACCACAGAACTCGGCGCCAAGATCTGGATCTGCTCGTTCGCGAGACTATCCGCATCGGCGAACTAATCGGCTGAACACTGCGGCTTGCCATCGGCGCCGCTCGCTTGCAGAAAAATCCGGCCGATATGATCGCTCGCATTTACAAGGCTCCGATGAAGCATTGACGAAATTATGATGAAGCGGAACTGCACCTACTATCGGAACCCTTCCCATCACCCAGGGGAAGGGGCGATCCGACCACTCAAAAAATAAGAAGGTAAAATTTTCCGACTTTCACAGGTGGTCGTACAGCGACTTCCAAGGATGAAAATGACCCCTCCCGGACGGAAAAATGCCGAAACGCGTCCTGAGTCATCTACGGCCGAAAGCAGGCCAATCGCACGTGAGCAAGGGCATCGAGACGATGCTGGCTCAGGCAGATGCTGCCATGTACCAAGCCAAAAACAGCGGGCGGAACCGCTGTGTCTCCTGGGGTTCCTCGAACACTGATCACACGGTAGGTTCCCGGCGCCGGGTTTTGAAAGCAGGGTCGATTGTCTTCAATGAGCGACGTTCTACAGTGGACTGCACAGTGAAATCCATCGGAACCGACAGCGCCGGTCTTACAGTGTCCAATTCGGCTGGTATCCCTACCGAGTTCGTTTTGTCTATAAAGGGAGAAGGCTTTGAAACCCATTGCCAGGTCATTGCGCAAGATCGGCAAAACTTGGAAGTGGTGTTTCGGTAACTGCCCGCCCGCCCGCGGCCTCGATACAGCCATTCTTACCGCACTAAACCACAACGACCGATAATACAACATTATCGGTCATAATATTGGCGCTACTAGTGGTGCGCTTTTGTTCGAAAAAATCCAATTTAAGCGCACGCTGCGAAATCCCCCCAGCCGGGGATCGACCACGATAACGCAGGCACCTTTGAAGTCCTTGACGTTGCGCGTTCCCACCGTCAGCCCATGAATGTGAGCCGCCGCGGCGATCAACACATCGACTTCATTGCGCCGATCGGGAACCCGCATGCCCCGAAATCCGGCTGGGTAGAGCCACGCGGGTATCGTGTCAAAGAGTCAGTGTTGCGAGGGCCTCAGGGCACGTCAGCAGCGCTCCCGGGTGCCGCCCGTCAGACGGTCGTGCAATGCTCGAGCTGCTCAAGGGTGGGAACGTTTTGGAATTGGAGGCCGCGAGTGCTGTCGTCGGAGACAGCTCGGGTTCGACCGGAAAATAGCCCGCCAGAACGACCGCGAAAGGTAGGGCCAGGGCGTCAACCCTCACCGCTGCAGCTTTTTTCATAACAACTTCCGACCTGGAGCTCTCGTCGCCTCAGCTTAAGCCGAGGCGATCTTTGACTTGATCAACCAGCAATTAGGCGGAACCGTCATCCAGCCAATTTTCGACGCTGCGCGGCACAAGGCCGAGAAGCCGTTGCGCGCTAGTGTCTCCAGCAATCACATTTCCATCGAAGCTTTGTGAGAGCCTGATAGAAGGCCGCAACATTCGCAGCGGCGGGACCAAACATCGGCTCCAGCAATTTGCGGAATCCTTCCGGCGACTGTGCTTCAAATTGGACTGGCCGATTGAATCTCGCGGAAAACCCATCAGCCAAGCAGCACCTTTCAGTCCGGGCAGGTGTTCGACACCGACGATGCCGGTGACCGTATGGTCCGTCAGCAATCTTTTGGCGACCTCCGCGATGCAGTGCTTTTGGCTTTGGTTCTTTTGCTGACGATCCGCCGTAGCCGCAAAATTGCATTTCAAGAGGAGTGAGACACCGTACAAGAGTTCATTGTTTTTCCCACTGAGGAACGACGCGGGGGTTGGGCCACTTCTCAGAGGCAATCCATGCGGGCCAGTGGAACACAGCGAGCACACCCGGCAGGGCGTGTTGAAAGCGCTGATTTCAAGCGACGTCAGCGACTTGCGTATCTGAGGCACTGATACCAGCGGACGCATAGCAAAATTACCGACTGGTCGAAATGGCGGCCTTTGAACATCGTCATCCCCGAAAATATCGAGAGCTGATTACCGTTCCCCGGTTAGCAAAAAGTTTGCAACAGAACCTGCGTTTGGTTAGGTTGCATGGCCCTTGGATGCGATGATCGCACTCTGGCGAATCTGCGGATCGGGACAGAGTGCGGGCATTGCAATGCCAGAATAGCACAGGAGTATTTTCGATAGAGATCCAAATGCAATCGCCATTGAACGATGAGAGCCGAGAGCTTGAGAGCATCGTTTCAGTCGCCATTGTCCTTTTGGCCGCCGGGGAGGCTAGCCGCATGGGCAAAGGCAAAGCGCATAAACTTCTTGCGGAATTTGACTGCGTTCCGCTCGTCCGCCGTGCCGCGATGACTGCGCTGGGCGCTGATGCAGTCACAGTCGTTGTCGTCACTGGCCATCGCGGCGCCGAGATCGAATCTGCACTCTCCGGCCTTGCCTTGATATCAGTCGAAAATCATGATTACGCATCGGGCATGGCAAGCTCGCTAATCGCCGGCTTCGGAGCCGCGGGCGTGAACAATCCGCACGGCGTGCTCGTCATGCTAGCCGACATGCCGTGGGTGACGACTGCGGACATTAATGCTCTGATTGCAACATTTCGGTCCTCGTTGGGGCAGGCGGTAGTGCGCGCTGTTTCAAACGGAAAACCTGGAAATCCGGTCATCCTGCCACGTTCGTTGGCCGATGCGGTGCTACGCCTTGTTGGCGATGTCGGCGCGCGGCACATCGTCGAGATGTCGGGACTGCCCGTGATCGAAGTCGATATCGGAGAAGCGGCGCATATGGATGTTGATACCCCTGAAGACGTGATCGACGCCGGCGGTATCTTACGGGCATAGAAGGCCCTTGCCCAAGTCGAAACGGGCGGAGGTCTTGCCGAAGCCCAATGCGGCAAAAAAATCGGCTTCGTTGACCGCATGCCCCCCATGTCGGGGTATCCGAAGGAAACTCCGAGTTTGCTGGGATGGCCCAGGCGGTCGAAGTGTCCATCTAAAGGAGGAGAACCGAACAGGGCGCGACGGGTTGGCACCAGCCGCCGTAAAGCTGATGCGACGTGCATTGGAGAAAGGGTCGGGTCCGCAGTGTCTTTCCAAAGTCTGAAAGACGGATCCTGGTTGTCAGGGGGTATCAATCGCTCAAGGGAAATCTTCCGGTGGAACATATCAGGACCGCACGGAGGATGATAAATACCCAAGCTTCTGCTGAAGTACGAGCATTAAGAATAGGGCGATCTGCCACGGGATGAGATCAGCGACGACGAGCAACGAGACGTTTGCAAGCCTCATCGCCAAGGCACCTACAGCCAGTAAAGCGGTGATAGCTCAGTATAACAAAAGGAAGCTGACGTACATTTGGAAGGATCGGAGACTAAGGCGCGGAAGTCTCACACAGCCCAACGAGGACGAATAGTCGATTTTGATTGGTGCGACCGGCATCGCTGCAACTCTAGTCAGCTGCCCTAGGCCAACCTTCGAAACAAGCCTCAATCGCGAGAAGAGAACCCGGCTCGGTCGGCAGCCCATGCCACGAACGCGGCCCTTAGACGGTCGGCCGCGGGGGAGAGGCTGTGTTGGCGCCGCTGCAATAGCGAGACGTCGCGCATGACAAGCGGATCGACGAGGTCGATGGTCTTTACCTGGACCGCGGACGCCAACTGGCTTGAGTTTTCAGGCAGGACGCCGACGCCCATGCCGGCGGAAATCATGCTGATGGCTGTGGTCGAGAACCGCACTTCGTATTTCGGCCGGAAATTCGGCACGACGCGGATGAGATTGTGCTCGACGAGGTTGCGCAGCGGGTTCGTGGCGGCAAGAACGATCAGGTTCTCGTCCTTCAGCTCCGCCCAGCTTACCGACCGTCGCTTGGCAAAATGGTGATCCTCCCGGCAGATGAGCATCAGCTTGTCTCGCAGCAGTGGGGTCGCGGAGATTTCCGTATCGTCCTCCGACAGGGTGCCCACGGCGATATCGACCTCGTTGCGCTTGAGCGCCGGGGTGATCGCCTCTTCCGGCATGTCGCGGATGTTCACCGAGATTTCGGGATACATGCGCAGGAACCGCGCGATAATGGGCGGCACGATCGTTGCGGCAAGGACGATCGCGGCGGCGATGGTCACCTGGCCCCGCTTGAGTGAGGCGTTGTCTCTGACGTCGCCGACCGCCAGTTCGAGATCCTTCAGGATCTTGCGGGCCTGCGGAAGGAATTCCTGCCCGACGAGCGTCAGGCACACCATTCTCGTATGGCGGTCGAAAAGACGCGCACCGATCTCTTCTTCCAGATCCCGGATCAGGATGCTGACCGCCGATTGCGTGAGATGGAGGCTGTTGGCTGCAAGATTGAATTGACCGAGCTCGGCCACTGCGATGAAAGCCCGCAGTTGCCGCAGGGTAATATTCATGGATGAGCTATCCCTTTCGAACACGCCGTTTGCGCGGCTACCATCAATGCTGCCACAGGCGCTCCTGTCTAGCCCGCAAGGGTCGATTGCTCGAGATGATCCGCCGTTTTCCCTGCCATGAGGAGGCCCAGCTCATCCAGGCGGCTGCGGTCGGGCGGCAATTCGCCAAGGATCTCGCCGTGGCACATGACGAGAATCCGGTCGCAGATCGCGAAGAGTTCTTCGAGTTCCGTCGAGATCAGCAGGATGGCGCGGCCGCTGTCGCGCTGCTTCAGCATCTCCTCCATTACGAATTCCATCGCGCCGATATCGATGCCGCGGGCGAGCTGGTTCACGAGGATGAAATCGGGGTTGCGCGCCAGTTCGCGGGCGACCACCAGCTTCTGCTGGTTGCCGCCGGAAAGGTCTCCAATCCGCTGGTTCTCGTCGCGGGATTTGACGCGAAAGCGCTTGATGAGGTCGCGGGTATGCGCTCCGATCTCGCGCCGGTTGAGCATGCCGCGGGCGGCAAAGGGCGGCTGGTCATAGCGCTGGAGGATGGTGTTCTCGCTGAGCGAAAGCGACATGACGATGCCGTGCTTGTGCCGGTCTTCGGGAATGTGGGAAAAACCGCTGGCATTGATGCGGGCGGGTTCCAGGCCGGTGATGTCCTTGCCGTTCAGCACGACGCTGCCGGCATCGACCGGCAGCAGGCCGGAGAGCGCTAGCGACAGTTCGGTCTGACCGTTGCCGGAAACGCCGGCAATGCCGACGATCTCGCCGGCGCGCACGGTAAGACTGATGCCGCGCACGGCCGGAAGCCCGATCTCGCTGCGGCAGCTGAGGTTTTCGACCGACAGCACGATCCGGCCGGGGGCTGCGGGGCTGCGGGCAAGCTCCATGCCGACGTCGCGCCCGACCATCATGCGGGCAAGTGCCCGCGCATCCGTCTCGGCGACGTTGACGGTGTGCACCACGCGCCCATCGCGCATGACGCTGATGCGGTTGCTGACGCGCATCACCTCGTCGAGCTTGTGGGAGATGAAGACGACCGTCTTCCCATCCTTGACGAGGTCGCCCATCAGCGCGAGCAGCCGGTCCGTTTCCTGGGGCGTCAGCACCGCGGTTGGTTCGTCGAGGATAAGAAGGTCAATGCCGTGGAACAGGACTTTCAGGATCTCCACGCGCTGCTGCTCGCCGACGGAAAGGTCTTCGATGAGCGCGTCCGGGCGTACGTCCAGTGCATAGCGGTCGCTGAGTTCGCGGATCCGCGCATGGACCTTGTCCATGTCGTTGATGAGCTTGAGGGCCGACCCCTGGCCGAGGATGTAGTTCTCCGCGACAGTGAGGTTGGGCACGAGCATGAAGTGCTGGTGCACCATGCCGATGCGCTGGCGGATCGCCTCGCGCGGGCTGTTGAAGCGCACGGACTGGCCCCTATAGACGATTTCGCCCTCATCGGGCCGCACCATGCCGCAGATCATGCTCATCAGCACGCTCTTGCCAGCGCCGTTCTCGCCGAGCAGCGCGTGGATCTCGCCCTCCTCGATTTCCAGCGACACGCCGTCGCTGGCGATGATCGAGCCGAAACGCTTGCGGATATTGTCGATGCGCAGGAAGGGTTTGGGGGACATTTTCATCACCTCATGTCGTAGGGTTGGCCGAGCTTGCCCGGTGCTGCGCCCTTGCCGCGGACCACGACGAGCGTAACGATCGTCATGATGTAGGGTAGCGCCTGCAGGAGCTGATAGGGCACGACGATGGACGCCTGGGCCTGGAGCATGAGCTGCAGGGCATAGAAGAGACCGAAGAGCAGGGAGACGAAAAAGGCCCCGATCGGCGACCAGCGGGCAAAGACGACCACGGCAAGCGCAATGAAGCCACGCCCGGAGGTGATGCCCTCGACGAACTGGTTGGAATGGCCAAGCGTCAGGAACGCGCCGCCGAGCCCGGCGAGCCCGGTACCGACCATTACTGCGGCGTAGCGGTAGCCGGCGACGTTGCGGCCGGCCACGTCGACAGCCTTGGGATGCTCGCCAACCGCGCGCAGCGTCAGGCCGAAGGAGGTGCGGTAGAGGACGAGCGTCGCGAGGATAACGACGAGGATCGTCGAGTAGACGATCAGGTTCTGGCGGAAGAAGGCCTCGCCGAGGAAGGGCAGGTCGCTAAGCCAGGGGATGCGGATGGGCTGTGCGATCTCGATACCCTTGCCGGTTGAGACATAGTAGGTGCGGAACAGGAAGGCCGTCAGGCCCATGCCGAGCAGGTTGAGTGCTGCACCCACCACGATCTGGTCCGCCTTGATGGTGATCGTGAAGAAGGCGAAGACCAGCCCGAACAGCATGCTGCCGCCGACGCCTGCGAGAAGCCCGAGCAGGATGCTGCCGGTCGCAAAAGCTGCCGCGAAGCCGCAGAAGGCGCCGACGAGCATCGTTCCTTCGAGCCCGATGTTGAGCACGCCGGCGCGTTCGGAAAAGACTTCGCCGATCGAGGCGAAGATTAGCGGCGTGGCAAGCCTCCAGGCCGCGCCCAACAGCGTCGCGAGGAAGGTGAGAAACATCATGTCGTCCATTGAGCAGGCCTTTCGGAAATGTCGCTTAAGGTTTTGTTTTCACGCAAAGTTGCCGTCTGCTCTGCGGGAGTTTCCATTCTTTCAAGCCACGATTCTGATGACGTCGCGGAACTTTGCAAAGGCGACGACCGACAGGATGACCATGCCCTGTATGACGAGGACGAGAACCTGCGGCACCTGCGAGGTGATCTGGAGCACCTCCGAACCGGACCGGAGCGTCGCGAAGAGCCCGCCCGAGATGATCGCCGCCAGAGGGTTGTTGTTGGCAAGGAGTGCGACGGCAATGCCTTCGAAACCGTAGCCGGGCGAGATATTCTGGTAGAGCCGGTGCGTGACGCCCGCCACCTCGAAGGCGCCGGCAAGTCCCGCCAGCGCACCGCTGATACAGATGGCGATCATCACGTTGCGGCGCACGTCCATGCCGGCATAACGCGCCGCATGGGGGTTGAGGCCGACGACGCGGAGCGCAAAACCCCGGCTGCTTCGCTGCAGGAAGATGTAGAGCGCCACCGCCAGCACCACAGCGACGAGGATGCCGATATGCAGCCGCATGTCCGAGACGATGCGCGGCGTCCAGGCTTCGCGCACCAGCCGAGCCGATTGCGGATAGGCAGCACTCGCGTCCTTCATCGGTCCGGTGACGAGATAGCTCGTCAGGATGATGGCGATGTAGTTGAGCATGATCGTGGTTACGATCTCGCTCGCCTGGAAGCGCACCTTGAGATAGCCGGCAATGCCGGCCCATGCTGCACCCGCGAGCGCACCCGCGAACATGACCAGCGGCGCATGCACCCAGACGGAAAGCCCGTCGATGTTGGTACCGACGAAGGTGGCGGCGATTGCGCCGACGTAAAGCTGTCCCTCGGCGCCGATGTTCCAGATGCTGCACCTAAAGGCGACGCAAAGTCCCGCACCGATAAGAATGAGGGGCGTCGCCTTCAGCAGGATCTCTGCGACAGAGCGCGCGTCCTGGAAGGAGCCGAAGATCATGACGGTGACCACATCGGCGCCGTTGAAGCCGTTCAGCCACAACAGGGCTGCGCCGAAAGCGAGGGCCACAAGGACCGCGGCGATCGGGGTCACGGCGCTGATCGCGGCTTGCGATAGCGTCCTGTAGATGGCGTGGGTTGCTTGAGGAGACATGTGCTCCCGCGCTCCCTGGTTTACATGTTGCATGATAGGTCCGGATGTTGGTGTGGCGGCGATGCTTCGCTGCGACCGGACGGGGCCGGTCGCAGCGAAAGCCTGTCACGGCAAGTCAGTCTTGATCTCGCCGGCAGCGATTTTGGCGACGATCGCGTTGACCTCGGCACGGATGTTTTGCGGCACCGAGACCGGCCCGTCGTCGCGGAAGGTGAAGGAAATGACCTTCGGATCCTTCAGGCCGAAGACGACATTTTCCGAAGGCGGATTGCCGTCACGGATCGAGCGTACGACTTCCACCACTCCCTGTGCATAGTCGGCGACGTAGAGCCCCAAAATGTTGTTTGGGGCAACCTGGGTGAAGTCGCTGAAGATCGAGAAGCTGCGCACGTCCGGACCGGATTCGGCGATCGCCTGATAGCCGCCGACGGTCGCGCCAGAGGCATTCGGCACGACAAAATCGGCACCTTGCGCTATCATGCTCAGCGTCGCTTCCTTGGTGGCGGTGGTATCGGTAAAGTTGCCGATATAGGCCTCGCTGATCGGGAAGTCCGGGTTGACGCTCTTGACGCCGTTCTTGAAGCCGGCGAAGGCCTGCTGGATAGGCGGGATTTCCATGCCGCCGACGAGGCCCGCCTTCTTGCCCATTTTCGCGGCGATCACGCCCATCAGATAGAAGGGTTGGCTGGTGTCGGTGTTGAGCCCGATCACATTGCCTTCGTGGATGCTGCTCGATGAAATCAGGAAATGGATGTCCGGATAGTCGAGTGCGACTTCGAGTGCGGCATCCTGGAATTCGAACCCATGGCCCAGGATCACCTTGTAGCCTTGGCTGGCATAGTCGCGGAACGCCTTTTCGAACGATGCGGGGTTTTGCTGGAGCTCGACATAGCTGATTTTGGCGCCAAGTTGTTCCTCTACACCTTTAAGCGCATTGAACCCGATGCGGTTCCATCCTTCTTCCGAGACGCTACCGGGCACGAGAAGGCCCATCTTGAAGTCTTGGGCCAGCGCCAGGCTCGGCCAGATCATTCCGGCCAATGTCAGCCCGAGAGCAGACGCAAGCAGCGAACGACGCGAAAGTGCGGTCTTCTTCATTTCATTCCTCCCATTAGATTGCAGTCTCAATCCCCCCGGAGCCGCTGTTCCCTTATGCGTTCTCCGTCAGGCGGATATTTTTCGTGGCGCTTTGCGACACAAGGCGTCCCTTCGAAAAGACGAAGGCACGGTCCGGTCCGCCGGCAACCAGCGTGTCTGTGTCAATGCAGTCTGTGACGACGAAGTCGGCGCGCGCACCGGCCCGTAGTCCATAGTCCTTGCCGAGGCCCATCAAGCGGGCCGGCGCCGTGGTGATCATGCGGTGCGCGGCGGCAAGCTCGTCGCCCCGCAAGTGCCCGGCAAGCAGCGTCCAGCGGGCAATCTCCAGCATGTCGCCGGAGCCGGTCGGCACGAACGGATCCTGGATATTGTCGGATGCCGTCGCGATTGTGACTCCGGCCCGGTGCAGTTCTGCGACCCTTGTCAGGCCGCGCGGCGGCAGCATCTCGTAGTCGCGACCCTGCAGGTAGAGGTTTGCGGCCGGAAGCGTGATGACGCCGACGTCAAGGGCAAGGATGCGCTCGGCGATGTGCTGGAAATCCCCACGGGGCAGGGCACTTAGCACCGAGACGTGGCTGAAGACCGTGCGCCCTTGCATGCCGAAGCGCTCGACCCGGTCAAGGGCGGCATCCAGCAGATGCACGCCGGCGTTGAGGTGCTCATCGAGATGCAGGTCGACCGGCTTGCCGGCATTGACCGCAGCGGAAAACAGGATGTCGAGATAGCGCGGCGGGTCTTCGGAAACCGCAGGCGTTCCGCCGACGGCATCGGCCAGCGCCACTGCACCGTCGATGTTCTTGCCCAGCCATTCGAAGTCCTGGCCGGGATGGGGCGTCATGAAAGCGACAAGCTGGAGCGTGATGCGGTCCTTCGCGCCATCGCGGATGCCTGCCAGCGTCTCGATGCCGTGGAAGGCGGCGTCTTTGTCGACATTGATGTGGCTGCGAATGGCGGTCGTGCCGCGGGAAAGACATCGCTCGATAGTACGAGTGGCGCGCTTGTATATGTCGTCCGGTCCGGCAGTGCGGGCATATTTGGCGAAGGCCTCGCGCGCGCCCTGAAGCGTTCCGGACGGATTGGGGGTGAAGCGCAGAACCCCGGTCTTGTCGAGATGCTGGTGTGCATCGACGAAGCCAGGCGAAACCAGCATGCCGCTGATATCGACGCAGGCGCCGCGGTAGGCACGGTCGATGATGGGTTCAACGGCGGCGATCCGCCCGTCCGCCCCGACGACGATATCACTGATCGATTGCGTCCCGTCGCCATGGATAACGGTTCCGCCCGTGAGCGCAAAGGACTGACCGGCGGCCAGATTTGCGAGTGCCGCAGTTGGATTGTCCCTTGCCATATCGTCCCCACTCTCTTGTTGTTGGGTAAAAGTAAGCACGCGCTTTTAATTAAAACAAATTCATTATTTCAATGCTTTGATGAATGATTCGTAATAATCGAAAACCAGGCGACCACCGTGTCTTCGTGCCGCCGGGCGGCCTGGCGGATGAACCGCTACGGCCGTTCAGTGCCTGTATTGAGGTTCTTCCGCGTCGAGTTGTCGGCGAATTGCGGCGAGATGGGCGCGGGCGGAATCCGCGTCGCCCTCGCGCATCTGGCGGTAGGCGGCCTCCGCGATGGCCGGATCGACGGGGGAAACCCTGCGGCCGGTGGACATGGCAAGCACCTGCACTTCAGCCGCCCTCTCGAGATAGTAGAGGTCGTCCCAGGCCTCGGCGATCGTTGGTGCGAGCACCAGCACGCCGTGGTGCTTCATGAACAGGATATCCGCATCGCCGACAGTCCGCGCGATGCGAGCGCCTTCGCGGTGATCGAGCGCCAGGCCATTGTAGTTTTCGTCCACGGTGGTGCGGCCATAGAATTTTAACGCCGTCTGTCCGGCCCAGATCAGCGGCGGGCCTTCGGTCATGGAAAGCGCGGTCGCATAGGGCATATGGGTGTGGAAGGCGACCCTGGCGCGCGGCAGGCGCCGGTGGATTTCGGCGTGGATGTACAATGCGGTCGCTTCCGGCTCGCCCGCGCCATCGACGACGGTGCCGTTGAAATCGCAGATCAGAAGTTTTGAGGCCGTCAGCTCGCGAAAGGCATAACCGTACGGGTTGACGATGAAGAGATCGTCATATCCCGGCACGACCGCCGAAAAGTGATTACAGACGCCTTCCTCGAAACCGTTTCGCGCCGCCATGCGGAAACAGGCGGCAAGATCTTCCTTGGCGGTGCGGATGGCAGCGCCCGAGAGGTCGGGGCGGTTGGGCCGCACGGGTTCGTGCGGATTTTCGGCGCGGTCTTTCAGGAAATGAGCCATGAATGCTCCCGGTCTGGTCTGGTGTGGGCTGGGAGCGGCGGCTAACCTGGCAGTGCCGGTGCCGCGCACAGCAAAGGCCATAGAGGCTCGCTGCGCCCTGCCTGCCCGCGCACCGCGCAGTCCAGCAGCGCCATCAAATAGCGCCGAATTTTTTGCGCGGTCAATGCACGGATTTGAGGAGGAAGTCGCGGAAGCGCCGCGCGGCGGGTGAAAGTGATCGCGCCCGCTTCTGGATTAGGCTGACTTCGCGCTGGATATGCGGTTCGGTCGGCGTGCGCACGACCAGCCCCATCGACGTCGCCAGCCGAGTGACCGCCGACGTCATGATCGCAACGCCGAGACCTCCTTCGACCATGCCGATAATGGTCAGTGGCAGCGCCACTTCCTGCATCGTCTTGTCGAGCGGCAGCACGATGCCGTTGCGCGCCAGTTCGCTTTCAAGGCGCTCGCGGATGGGGTTGCCGCGCTGCGGCCCGATCAGCTTGCGGTCGGAGAGGTTGTTCCAGCGGAGCTTTGGAAGCTTGACCAACGGGTCCTCGGGGTGCAGCACGACCAGGAACTCGTCGGTCATCAAACGGGTGCCCACGAGATCGGTGTCTTCCTCGGGCACGGTTCCCAGCCCGAGGTCCACCGACCCATTGACGACGTGCTCCAGCACGACCTTCTCGGCGACGTCATGAAGCGCAACGGTAATTTCCGGATAGAGCTTGTTGAACGCATGGACCAGTTGCGGCAGCAGCAAGGCGGCCTGAACCGTGCCCGCCGCAATCGAGACCTTGCCGCGGCGCAGCGCCGTCAGTTCCCGCGAGGCCTCGACCATGCCCTCGATATCGGCCACGGCGCGCGCTGCGACCGGCAGGATATCCGTGCCGGCCTGGGTGAGGCGCAACAGGCGCGTATGCCGGTCGAAGAGGCGCAGATTAAGGTTCTGTTCCAGTTGCCGCACCAGCGTGCTCACCGCCGATTGCGAGGAACCGAGCTTGTCGGCAGCCAATGTGAATTGCCCCAGATTGGCCACGGTGACGAACGCCCGAAGCTGCTTCAGCGTGATATCCATGCCGTCCCATTCATTCAGTCATTAGATGAATAAATATTATTATGCCGATTGTTTACTGATTTGGCCAGCCGCATGATCCCCCTCGTACGGCGTGCGGTAAAACATGAGGTCAAGAAGCCCCCACCGCGCCGGAACGCTATTCGCTGGGAGGAAAGCGGATGTCCAATCCTGATACGACGGATCCCGTCGAAAAAATCTATCCGGTTCCGAGCCTTCTGGCTCTGGGCCTGCAACACGTTCTCGTCATGTATGCCGGCGCTGTCGCCGTACCGCTCATCATCGGCAGTGCGCTTCAACTGCCGAAGGAACAGATCGCCATGCTCGTCAGCGCGGACCTGTTCTGTTGTGGTATTGTGACCATTATCCAGGCGGTCGGCATTGGCAATATCGGCATTCGCCTGCCGATCATGATGGGGATCGCCTTCACGGCCGTACCGTCGATCATTGCGACGGGTACCAACCCTGAGCTTGGAATGCCCGGCGTCATCGGCGCCGTGATCGGTTCCGGCATCTTCACGCTGCTGGCCGCACCTTATTTCGGCCGATGGGTGCGGTTCTTTCCACCGATCGTCACCGGCACGGTCATGCTGATCATCGGCCTGTCGCTGATGCGCGTCGGGGTGAACTGGGCGGCCGGTGGCCAGCCAATGATCCGGGGGCCGGAGGGCATGATCCCTAACCCGGCCTATGGCGCCCCCTTCGCGCTCGCCGTCGCCTCGATCGTGCTCGTCGCGATCCTGCTGATGACGCGGTTTCTCAAGGGCTTCCTGTCCAATCTCGCGGTGCTGCTCGGTATCGGCATCGGTTTTGCCATCGCGGTCGCTGCCGGCAAGGTCAGCTTCAGTGGCGTGGGGGATGCCGATTGGGTGCAGATCATACACCCTCTCGCCTTCGGCTGGCCGATCTTCGAGTTCTGGTCGATCTTTTCGCTCTGTGCGGTCATGACGGTGATGATGGTCGAGTCGACCGGACAGATCCTCGCGGTCGGTGACATGGCAGGCCGCAAGATTTCCCAGGAAGATCTGGCGCGCGGTCTCAGGACCGATGGCGTCGGCAACATCCTTGGCGGCATCCTGAACACGTTCACCTACACGACCTATGCGCAGAACGTTGGCCTCCTGCAGATCACCGGCGTCATGAGCCGTTGGGTGGTGGCGACGGGCGGCGTCATTCTGATCCTGCTCGGCTTGCTGCCAAAGGTCGCCTTCATCAGCGCGTCCATACCGAGCTACGTGGTGGGCGGGGCGGCGATCGTGATGTTCGGCATGGTTTCGGCCACCGGCGTCAAGATCCTCGGCAAGGTGGACTTCGCCAACAACCGGCGGAATCTCTACATCGTTGCGGTCAGCGTCGGCCTCGCCATGGTGCCGGTCGTTGCGGACAGGATCTTCGACCAGTTGCCGCAGGCGCTGGAGAGGTTCCTGCACAGCGGCGTGCTCGTCGGCACCTTTGCCGCGGCCCTTCTCAACATCCTCTTCAACGGCATACCCGTGAAGGAGCCGGACGAGTCCGAACTCAAGAACGGTGCGGCCGCGCCCGACGCGGTTTGAAGAGTCCTGACACTCTCCGGCGGCGCGGCGCCGCCGGAAACCCTGAACAAGAGGATCGACATGAGACGCTTTGAATACCATAGGGCGGAGACGCTGGAGCAGGCCTCGCGCCTTCTCACCGAGCTTGGCGAGGACAGCTTCCTGTTCGCCGGCGGAACGGACCTTCTGGTCGAGATCAGGGAACGGCTGCGCCGCGTGCGCAACGTCATCGATATCAAGCAGATCCCCGGCCTTGCCGATATTACCTACGATGAAACGCGCGGCCTGACGTTTGGCGCCCTGGTGACGGTTGGGCGCCTGGAGCGCCTGCCGCTGGTGTGCCAGCGCTATCCGAACCTGCGCGCCGCTTTCGCCTCGCTCGGCTCCATCCAGGTGCGCAACCGCGCCACTGTCGTCGGCAATATCTGTCGCGCCTCGCCCTCGGCGGATACGATCCCGCCGCTGATTGCGGACGGCGCCTTTGTGCACATCTACAGTCGCACCAACATGCGGGTGATCCCGCTTGCCGAATTCTTCACCGGCCCGGGCAAGAGCGTGCTGGCCAAGGGCGAGATCGTCACGGGCGTCACCGTGCCGCCGTCGTTGAAAAACAGTGGCAAGGCCTACCTGAAACATGGCCGCCGCAAGGCCATGGAACTCTCCACCGTCGGCGTCGCCGTTAGTCTCACCATGGAGGACGGCCTCTGCAACGATATCCGCATCGCGCTCGGCGCGGTGGGGGCAACCGTGCTGCGCGCGTCGCAGGCGGAAGAGATGTTGCGCGGCACTTCGCTCGACGCGGCAACGGTCAAGAGCGCCGCGAACAAGGCGATGGAGGAATGCACGCCGATCAGCAACGTGCGCGCCAGCGCCGATTACCGCCGCGACATGGTGGGCGTGCTCACGGGCCGTGCCATCAAACAGGCACTGGAGGCTTTCGCATGAAACGAATCGTCGAACTCACCATCAATGGCGAAGCGCGCGACATGGCGGTCGATACCTGCCGCTCGTTGCTCGACGCGCTGCGCGACGACGTCGGCCTCACCGGCACCAAGAAGGGCTGCGACGTCGGTGATTGCGGTGCCTGCACCGTGCTGGTCGGTGGCGATCCGGTCAATGCCTGCCTCATGCTTGCCGTCGAGGCGGAAGGCTGCTCGATCGAGACCGTCGAGGGGCTTCAGCCGGGCGTCGATACGCTGCATCCGCTGCAGGATGCCTTCATGCGGCACGGGGCCTCGCAATGCGGTTTCTGCACGCCGGGTATCCTGATGATGGCCAAGAAGCTGCTCGACGACAACCCGCGCCCGACCGACGAGGACATCCGCTTCGGCCTCAGCGGCAATATTTGCCGCTGCACGGGATACACCAAGATTTTCGACGCGATCAAATCCGCCGCGCGCGAGATGGAGGCAGAAAGATCATGAACATGACGACCCCAATCGAAAAACGCGATTTCAAGATCGTCGGCAAGAGCGTCAAGCGCGACGACGTGCTGCAAAAGGTAACAGGCGAGGCCGTATATACCGGCGACGTCAAACTCCCGGGTATGCTTCACGGCAAGATCAAACGCGCGGCAATCGCCCATGCGCGCATCAAGAGCATCGATGTCAGCAAGGCACTTGCCTATCCCGGCGTCAAGGCGGTGCTGACCCATGAAAACGTGCCGCGCGTCCTGCACTACGGCTCGCCGCATCCGCGCTCAGCCTCCTGCACCAAGGACCAGTACATCCTCGATGACCGGGTGCGGTTCTGGGGCGAGGGCGTCGCCGCCGTCGCCGCCATCAGCGAGGAGATCGCCGACGAGGCACTCGACCTGATCGAGGTTGAATACGAACCCCTGCCAGCCGTCTTCGAGCCGGAGGATGCAGCACAGCCGGGCGCGCCGCTGATCCACGAAGTCGGGCCGGGCGGCAACCTGGTGCTCGATCCGGTGCGCGTCAATCGAGGCAACGTGGAGGCCGGCTTTGCCGAGGCTGATTTCGTGCTTGAAGGTGAATTTTCCGGCGGACGGCCGCATCCCGCCTATATGGAGCCGAATGTCTGCATCGCGGACTGGGACGGCTCCAACAAGCTGACATTCTGGACCTCCACCCAGACCTCCTTCATGGTGCGCGGCATTCTTGCGGAGGTGCTCGGCCTGCCGCTCACCAAGGTTCGCGTGCTCGTCGACCATATGGGCGGCGGCTTCGGGGCCAAGCAGGACCTCTTCCAGCACGAATTTTTGTGCGCGCTCCTAGCGAAAGAGACGCGCCGGCCGGTGAAAATAGAATTCACCCGGCACGAGACGTTCGTCGCCGGCCGCTCGCGCCACCCCTGCAAGATCTGGCTGAAACAGGGTTTCAAGAACGATGGCACGCTCGTCGCCCGCGACATGAAGCTCGTCTACGACTCGGGCGCCTACGGGTCGCACGGCCCGGGCGTGACCATCGTCGGTACGACTGCCGCCACCTCGCTCTATCGCTGCGAGAACGTGCGGCTGGAAGGTCGCTGCGTCTACACCAACACGCCGATCAACGGCGCCTTCCGCGGCTATGGCGTGGTGCAGAGCTATTATGCGCTCGACATCCAGATGGACGAGGCGGCCGAACGGTTGGGCATGGACCCCGCGGAGCTGAAGCTGATGAACGTGGTGCGCGAGGGCGATATCGCGCCGTCGGGTCATCCCATTCTCGGCCACGGGCTGGAAATCTGTCTCCAGCACGGCATCGACCTGCTGGACTGGAAAAAGCTGCGCAATCGCGACCGCACGCCGGATCCCAAGCGCCCGCATATCCGCACCGGCTGGGGCATCGGTTGCGAAATGCACGGCTCGTCGGCCTATCCCGGCATCAAGGAACAGGGCAACGCAACCGTTAAGGTCAACGAGGACGGCACGGTGACGCTGCTCACCGGGGCCGCCGGCCTCGGCACCGGCGCGCATACCGCGCTGGCACAGATTGTTGCGGAAGAGCTCGGCGTGCGCTTCGAGGATGTCGGCATAATCCACGGCGATACGGACGTGGTGCCGTGGGATATCGGCGCCTTTGCCAGCCACACGACCTACCTCGTCGGCACTGCCGCGAAGATGGCCGCCGGCAAGGTCCGCGCCGCCGTTCTGGAGCGGGCGGCGAAGAAACTCCTGGTCTCGCCGGCCGAGATTGATCTCAGCGAGGGCAAGGTCTTCCTAAAATCCGATGCCACCCGCTCCATGACCGTGGCCGAAGCGATGGGTCCCTCTCGCGGTATTCCTGCCGCCAACATCATCGCGAACGGCACCTACGAGCCGACGAAATCCTATTCTTTCGCCGCGCATTTCGCCGAGGTGCATATCGATACGGAAACCGGAATCGTGGAGGTCAAGCGTGTCATACCTGTGCACGATGTCGGCCGCGTCATCCACCCGATCGCGGCGCAAGGCCAGATAGAAGGTGGCATCCAGCAGGGCATCGGCCACACGCTGACTGAGGACTACATCATCGACAAGAAGACGGGCCGTTCGCTGAATGCGGGCCTCGTCGATTACAAGATGCCGCTCTCGATGGACATGCCCGAAATCGAGACGATCATCCTCGAGGCCGCACCCGATCCGGGCGGCCCCTGGGGCGCGAAGGGGGTCGGCGAAGACCCGATCATCGCAATCGGCCCGGCCATCGCCAACGCCATCCACGACGCTATCGGCGTTCGGTTCCACCACTATCCGATCACACCGGAAGACATCCTGAAAGCCTTGAGGGAGAAGAAGGCATGAATATGCATATCGAACCTGCGACCCAGAAACTCCCGATCACGATCCTGACCGGGTTCTTAGGCTCGGGAAAGACGACGCTACTCAACTACATCCTCACCGAACGCCACGGCCACCGCATCGCGGTGATCGAGAACGAGTTCGGCGAGGTGGACGTCGACAGCGACCTGGTGCTCGCCTCGGACGAGGAAATCTTCCAAATGCAGAACGGTTGCATCTGCTGCTTCGTCGACGTGCGCAACGACCTGATCGACGTGATGAAGAAGCTCTTGAGCCACAAGGACAAGTTCGACCACATCATCGTCGAGACTTCCGGCCTTGCGGACCCGACCCCCGTCGCCACCGCCTTCTTCGTCGACCGCAGCGTCGCCGACGAGGTGGAGTTGGATGCCGTCGTGACGTTGGTGGATGCAAAACACATCGACCAGCACCTCTACGACCCGGTGCTGGATGGCAGCGACAACCAGGCCGTCAACCAGATCGTTGCGGCCGACCGCATCATCGTCAATAAGATCGACCTTGCCGACGACGAGGCGCTCGGCTCGCTGGAGAGATCGCTGCGCAAGCTCAACCAGACGGCGCCGATCCTGCGCTCCAGCTACGGCGTCGTCGACCTTTCCAACATCCTCGGTGTTAACGGCTTCAGGCCGTCCTACGTGCGCGAGCGCGCGGAAATCCTCGATATCGACATGGACGACGACCACGATGCGCACGGCCACCACCACGAATGCCACGACGGGGCCTGCGACCACCCGGACCATGACCACGTGCACCATCCTGACCAGGGCCACGTTGACGGTAAAGGCCACGCGCATGCAGCCGCTCTGCGCCCGCACAGCCATGACGCGACGGTAAAATCCCATTCCTTCGTCTATCCGCACTCCTTCGACGGTGAGAGGCTCGCCACCTTCCTGAAAGACTATCTCGGTGAGCGGGGCGACGACATCTTTCGGACCAAGGGCATCGTTTCGGTCGCAAATGACGACCGCTTCTTCGTGCTCCAGGCGGTGCACAAGCTGGTCGATTTCCGCCCGGATCACAACTGGGGCGAGGACGCACGGAAGTCGAAATTCGTCTTCATTGGCCGCAATCTCGACCGTGACGGCATAGACCGAAACTTGCGCGCATGCCTGGCGGCCTAGCGGCGCTTCTCCTGCGGCGCACCGCCTGCGCAAGTCCCTCGGTCCGGAACCGCCCGCGCACCTTCCTGCGCGGGCGGCCGCTGTTGTTTTCTCAATAATAGTAATTAAAAACAGATACTTAACCAAAGATTCTAGTTGACACCCCGACCGACATATGGTTCCTTTGACACTGAGTAGAAGCACCGACAATTGCTCATCGTCTGTTGGAAGATGAGGCCGTGATGTCGATGCTTACTGCGAAAGGAAATACCTGTTGGTCGCGACTGCTCTGCAGCCGCCACGCCAGCGTTCCTTCCCCGTCACCGACATTCCCTGAGATCGCGAATTTATCCTCGGCTTCGGCCGGTATGGCTTTCCTTGCGCGGCCCCGCATCGACCGGACCCTCTACGACAGGAGAAAATGAATGATAATTGACCTAAGCTGCTACCCCACCGACCTGGTGGATTTGGCTTGGCGCCACGACGGGCCGCCGTTCACCGGCGACAAGCTCTTGAAGATGATGGACGGCCCGTACTACGTGAACGGCAAGCCGCGCCGTATCGACAAGGCCTTCATCCAGCCGCCGCAGGGCAACACCATCTACACCCACGAAGTCATGGACCTGGAAGGCAAGGCCGCCATCCGCCAATACATGGCCTATACGGAAAAGATGGTAACTGAGCATCCGGACCGGTTCCTCGGCTGCTTCGTCTACAACCCGCGCTACGGGACGCAGAACGGCGCCGAAGAGATCGAACGCTACGCCAAGGAATTCGATTTCAAGATGGTGCAGCTGCAGGCGAACATGCACGCCTACCGCCCCGACCGCGCACTCGATTGGCTGCGCCCGGCCTTGAAGAAATGCGCCGAGCTCGGCCTGATGGTGAAGGTGCACACCGGCGACGGTCCGTATTCGATCCCGACGGAGTTCTATCCGATCATCCGCGAGTTCCCGGAAGTGAACTTCATCCTGGCGCATTTCGGCGTGCAGACCGGAGGCGTCTACGTGTTCGAGCCGATGCAGATGGCGCTCGACACGCCGAGCGTCTACGTCGAATCCGGCTGGTGCCTGCAGTCGCGCATCGTCGAGTTTGCCAAGGTCCTGCCCAAGCACAAGATCCTCTTCGGCTCGGATACTCCGCCGAACGAGCCGGGCATGTGGATCAACCTTCTGGAAGTCCTCTGCCACGAGCCGCCGCAAGGCCTCAACCTCGATGAGGATACGCTTGAGGACTACCTGGGCAACAACACCGCCCGCATGATCGGCCTTGAGCCGACCAAGCCGCCGGCGACCGTCGCGGAAGCCGAAGCGTATCTGCGCCGGCATGGCGTCGCGCTCGCCGCCTAAAAATTTGAACGGAGTGAACAATGATCATCGATACCCACCTTCACCCGACCAACCTCGTAGACGAGGCATGGCGCCATACGGGTTCCCCCTTCACGGGCGAACGCATGCTCAAGCTGATGGACGGCCCCTACATGATCAACGGCAAGCCGCGCCGGATCGACATGGGCTTCATCCAGCCGCCGCCGGGTAATACCGGCTACCGCGACGGCAACCGCAAGGGCCGCGACGGCATTCGCGACTACATGGCCTATTGCGCCGAGCTTTGCCAGACGTACCCGGACCGCTTCATCGGCAACTTCAACTACAACCCGCGCTGGGGGCCAGAAAATGGCGCTGCCGAGCTGGAATTCCACGTCAAGGAATACGGCTTCAAGATGCTGAAGCTGCATGCCAACATGCACGGCTACCGTCCCGACCGCGCGCTCGACTGGCTGCGTCCAGCGATGAAGAAGTGCGCCGAACTCGGCGTGGTGGTGCTCATCCACACCGGCGACGGTCCCTATACGATCCCGACGATGTTCTATCCGATCATCCGCGAATTCCCGATGGTCAACTTCATCATTGGTCATTTCGGCGTCCAGACGGGCGGCAACTATTCGTTCGAGTCGTTCTGGATGGCGATGGACACGCCGAACGTCTACTGCGAGTCCGGCTGGTGCTTCCAGTCGCGCATCGTGGAGTTCGCCCAGCAGCTGCCGAAGAACAAGATCGTCTTCGGCACGGACAGCCCGCCGAACGATCCGGGCATGTGGCTGCGCGAACTGGAAGTGCTCTGCAAGGATCCGCCGCACGGCATCAACCTCTCCGAGGACGATCTGGAAGGCTATCTGGGCAACAACATCGCCAAGCTCGTCGGCATCGACCCGTCGCCGCCGCCGCGCGACGTAAAAGACGCCCAGGCGCGCCTGAAAGACAGTTACGCCGGCGTCGATCGCGCCACCGGTAGGCATCTGGAGTTCGCCTGATTTGAAGACGGCGGCGCCCTTTCGGGGCGCCGCCTCCCATCCGCAGCATTGAGGCCGAGACATGACCCAGTATCACAAGCAAGACGTCCGCCGTTTTCTGGCCGATTACCGGGCGGAACACCCCGAGGATGTCATCACCATCGACCGGCCGGTCTCGGACGATCAGGACGCAACAGCGCTGATCTGGAATCTGGCTGACAGGGGGCAGCATCCGATGCTGCACCTCACCGATGTCAGCGGTATAGGCAGTCAGGTGATCTGCAATATCTTCGCTTCGCGCGATCGCATCGCCCGTCTTCTGGGCTCGACCGCCGAAACCCTGCATGAGGCCTACCAGGCGCGCTCCAACCGGCCATTCACGCCGGAACTGCTGGAAAGTGGACCGATCACCGAGGAAATCATCTCCGGCGACGCGGTCGATCTCCACGCGCTGCCGATGCTGAAGCATTTCGACACCGACCGGGCAAAATACATCACCAGCGGCATTATCATCGGCGAGCATCCGGAAACCGGCGCCGGCAATCTGAGCTATCACCGCGCGATGATCCACTCGAAGAATTCGCTGGCGACCTCGCTGCATTCGCGTGGCCATCTCTGGCGTCTGATGAACATGGCGAAGGAGAAGGGCGAGCGGATGCCCGTCGCCATGGTCATCGGCGGCCATCCGCTCTTCATGATCGCCGCCTCCGCCCGCCTTGCCTTCGGCGAGGACGAGCGCGACGTCGCAGGCGGCCTGATGGGTGAACCGCTTCAGGTCGTCCGCACGCCAAAGTACGGCATCCGCGTTCCCGCCCACGCGGAGATCGTGCTGGAGGGCGTGCTGGACCCTCAAGCCCATGTGGAGGAGGGGCCATTCGGCGAGTTCACCGGCTATTCCTCGGATCGCTCGACCAACAACCTCTTCACCGTCGAAACCGTGATGCGCCGTCGCGATGCAATCCTCGTCAGTGTGGCTGGCGGCAATTCGGCGGAACACCTCAATCTCGGCCGCGTACCCCGAGAAGCCGAAGTGGTGGAGAAGCTGAAGGCCCGCTTCCCCTCGATCACTGCCGTGCACTACCCGTCCTCGGGTACCCATTTCCACGCCTATATCGCAATGAACCAGTCGCGCGAGGGTGAAGCGCGCCAGGTCATGCTCGGCCTCCTCGGCTGGGACCAGTATTTGAAAACTGTCGTGGTGGTGGATGCGGATGTCGATATTACCCGCGACAGCGAGGTGCTCTGGGCGCTCGCCACCCATTTCCAGCCGCACAAGGATGTCGTCATCATCGAGGGCCTGCCGGGCAATGCGCTCGACCCATCGGCGAGCGGCATCGGCACGACGTCACGCATGGGCCTCGATGCCACGCGCGGGCCGAACTTCCACGGCGTTCGCGCCCGCATCAGCGACGAGGCTTCCGCCCGTGCTGCGGCGCTCCTCAAAAGCGTGGGATAGGCGATGACGACGCGGCCAAGACGCATGATCGTCGGCATTTCTGGCGCTTCCGGCGTGGTCTACGGCAAGCGCATCCTCGAAGTGTTGCGCGACCTCGAAATCGAAACGCACCTGATCATGTCGAGCGCCGCCTGCATCACGCTCGCGGCCGAGGCGGATTTTACCAAGCAGGATCTCGAAGCACTGGCGACGACTACCCATTCCAACAGGGATATCGGCGCGATCTGTTCTTCGGGCTCCTACAAGACGCTCGGCATGATCGTCGCCCCCTGTTCGGTGAAGACGCTGGCCGAGATCGCCACCGGCACGACGAATAACCTGCTCTCCCGCGCGGCCGACGTGGTGCTGAAGGAGCGCCGGCGGCTCGTGCTGATGCTTCGCGAGACGCCGCTCCATCTCGGCCATATCCGCAATATGGCGCAGGTCACCGAAATGGGCGGCATCATCTATCCGCCCGTCCCGGCCTTCTATGCGAAACCCCAAAGCCTCGCCGACATGGTCGACCACACGGTCGGCCGTGTACTCGACCTCTACGATCTCGACCCCGGCATCGTACGCCGCTGGCAGGGAACGCAAGGAGCGATGAATTAGCATGATCGCACGTATCGCCCCCGACCTGGAAGCAATTGCGCAAGAACCGCGCGTCGCCTTTTTGTCCGACGATGCGAGCGAGATCCTGCACTTTGCCCTGCAATCCCTCGACGGAGGCTACGGTGCCGCGCTCGTCACTCTCGTCGAAATTCGTGGCGGTGCAGCCCGCGCCATAGGCGCGCAGATGGCGGTGCGGGAAGATGGCCTCTATTGCGGCTTCGTCTCCGGCGGCTGCACCGAAGCGGCGGTGGCGGCCGAGGCCGTCATCGCCCTTCAAAACGGCATGGACCGAAATCTCCGGCTCGGCGAAGGTTCGCCCTTCTTCGACATCGTGCTGCCTTGCGGCGGTGGTATCACGCTCGCCATCCATGTCATCCGCGCCGCCACGGTGCTGCGCGAGGTGCTCGCGGCCTTGCAACGGCGTATGCCCGTTCGCCTGCGCTATCATGCCGGCGCGCAGATGCTCGCCTTCACGCCGGGCGAGGGGGCGAGCGGCTGGGAAGGGAATTGTTTCGTAAGTGCCTACCATCCAAAGCCGCGGCTTTTCATCGGCGGCACCCCGATGGAGACCGGGGCCGTGGCGCGCGTTGCGGCCGCATCCGGCTATGAGGTAATCGTGGTCGAGCGTCGCTGCCATATTTCCCCCGATCAGCTGGACCCGGATACGGCGGTCGCAATCTTGTACCATGACATCGACAAGGAACTACCGTTTCTCGTCTGTGCGCTCGCGTCACCTGCCTTTTACATCGGCGCGCTCGGCAGCCGCCGTACCCATGAGAAACGCTGCGCAGCGCTGAGACAACTCGGCTACGGCGAGCCCGAGTTGGCCCGCATCAAGGCTCCGATCGGAATTTTCGACAAGGCAAGGGACTCGAACTCGCTCGCGCTCTCCATCGTTGCCGATATCGCGCAATCACGGTTGCCTCACGCGTAATCATGGAAAATGCACAGATGCCCCTCCGTCACTACGCTCGCCTACCTCTTCCGCTGTTGACTGATTTAGCCGACGCGTCTTGACCTGGCACCTGTCGCTCACGCTGGTGACGGCCCTCAGTTTCGAAGCGGCTGAAAAAGCGCTTGACCGCTATGGCAGACCAGACGTCTTCTTACGGATCAAGGGTCGCAGTTTACATCCGTCGACTTCACGGCGGTGCTGAAGAAAGCCGAGATTGCAATCTCGATGGATGGCAAAGGCGAATGGTGCGACGTCTTCGTTGAACGGCTCTGGCGGTCGATCAAATATGAGGTGGTCTATCTCCATGCCTATAAAAGCGTGCCGGAGGCCCGAGCAGGCATCGACCGATACCTGAGCTCAAGCAATAACCGACGCTCACATTCATCGATTGACCGGAAAACACGGATCAGGCTTACTTCAAAACGCTGACGCCAATGAAGGCAGTGGCATAATCGAGGCGGAGATCCACTTAGCAAACCGCCTAAAACTGTGCAGACAATCCGACCCACCTCCGAAGGCGCGCGAGCACGAGAGCCCTATAACAGGATACAAGGTGCGCCGTCGCGCGGGGAGCGTGGTACATCCGACGAGGATGCCGTCGATCAGCAACAGGCCGCAGGTGAGACCTGCAGTAACGACTTGGTAAAATAAAGGGCAGCCGCGGCACTCTCAATGAAGACCGCTTGTGCCGATCAGCGCGCTGGATCCCGGCCGTCAATAAAATTGTCGACCTCCGACGACCGCATCGTCGGTGAAGTCCGCAACGTCGTCATCGGAACGAAAGACAAGAAAGACTACGTGATTGTCGCCTCTGGCAGGTTTTCGTCCCCGGAAAGGACAGCCTCGTTGTTCCGCTTTTGTCGCTGGACAATACGGAGCAGCCCGACTTGAAGAGTTGAAGTGTGAAACGAACTCACAGAATTTGTCTCATACCGGTGAGCTTAGCGCCGGAAGGCGCCAGGCGCATAGACTGACGAAACTATGTTTCTAGCGAATATCAACGCGTTAACGACGAAACCGGTGAATGATGATGGCAAAGGGCCATTCGGCTTCAGCGATGTCCATAATGCGGCTTTTACCAAGGAAGAGCGTGGGATAAAACTTTGGCGCAACCCTTTTGGCGAAAGACGTAGTACCCTACGATCGGTGCGCCAAATTCCCGTCGATCTTGTTACGAGGCGCAGTCGAAATGGCGAAAGGGCGAAAAGGTTTGATAGTGTTCGCCGCGGCTATGTTGGCGGCGACCGGATGGACCGTTATCGTTATGCGAGACCTTGCGCCGGCTGTCTCCGGTGTCGCGCCCTTCACAGATGCGGCAGAGGTCGATTTCAACGCAGCGATCAGTGTTACCTTTGGCGAAGACGTCGACTCCGCCACCATCGGCGGCAGTTCGCTCCGGCTTTCAACAGGCGGCTTACCTGTGGAGGCGAGTGTCGCATACGATATTTCGACGCGTTCAGCTGTGCTGGCGCCAACAATGCCTCTCGTGGGCGATACGAAATATACGGCAACCTTAGCTCCTGGTGTTCGTGATCAGGCCGGCAACACCCTGACGACCGGCCACACTTGGTCGTTCACGACACGGCGCGATCTTGAAGATGGCTTTGGCGGACCTATCCTGCTCATTTTCTCCGGCGCCTTTCCTTTCAGCAAATATTACAGTGAGATTCTGCGAGCCGAAGGCATAGGCTCGTTCGACAGCGTCGACCTTTCGCACGTTACTGCGGAACTGCTCGACCGGTTCGATCTGGTCCTGCTGGGCGAATTGCCGCTGAGTGAGGTACAGGCCTCGATGTTTTCGGACTGGGTCAACAGTGGCGGCGATCTGATTGCTATGCGCCCGGACAAGAAGCTAGCAGGATTGCTCGGATTGGAGGATCAAGCCGCTTCGCTGAACGAAGGTTACCTTTCGATCGACACGAAGAGCGTTCCTGGGCACGGGATTGTCGGCGAGACGATCCAATATCATGGCACGGCAGATCTTTACGCGCCGACGGAAGGCACGACCGAAATCGCCCGGCTCTACAGCAACGGCTCGAACGCGACGCCAAATCCGGCCATCACGATTCGCAGCGTTGGGAAGACCGGCGGCCAGACCGCGGCGTTCACCTATGATCTCGCCCGGTCGGTGATATACGCGCGCCAGGGTAATCCTGCCTGGGCCAACGACGAACGTGACGGCAATTCCGTCATTCGGTCCAATGATCTTTTCTTCGGTGCCAAGAAAGGCGACGAGAAAGGCGACTGGAATGATCTGGACAAAATCGCCATTCCGGTGGCCGACGAGCAACAGCGGCTTCTGGTCAACCTGATGAGCTTCATGCTCGAGGACAAGGCGCCGCTTCCGAGGCTGTGGTACTTCCCGAAGGGACACAAGGCGGTTCTCGTCATGGCGGGCGACGATCATGGCACGTCAAGCGGGACCGAGGATTCGTTTGATCACCTGAAGGCGAACGAGCCTAAGGGATGCTCGGTCGCTAAGTGGGAATGCTATCGCGCCACCGCATGGATTTACACCACTGGTGGTTTGTCGGCCGAAGAGGCCCGTGCCTACGTTGCGGAAGGCTTCGATATTGGCGATCACGTTAACAAGGGCTGCGACAATCTCCTGCCGGGGGACTTCGCGTTGACATTCAGCCGCGAACTGTACGCATTTCGCGTCAAGTATCCTGACCTGCCGCCCCAGACGGGTAGCCGTACGCATTGTGTGGCCTGGGGCGACTGGGCGTCGACGCCAAAAACGGAGGCCCGGTTTGGGGTGCGAATGGACCTCAGCTATTATTATTGGCCCGGTTCATGGATAAAGGGTCGCCCCGGCTTCATGACCGGATCCGGTCTGCCGATGCGGTTTGCCGATCTCGACGGCAGCATGATCGACGTCTACCAGGTAGCTTCGCATCTGGTGAACGAGAGCGGTATGCCGTTTCCATCTGCGATAGAGACGCAGCTCGACCGAGCTCTGGGGCCGCAAGGTTACTACGGCGCGTTCGGAACGCACTACGATTTCACCGACGAATTCGATAAACAGTTGACCGCGGTGGCGAAGGCTCGTGGCGTTCCATTGGTCTCCGCGAAGCAATTGCTCGATTGGACCGACGGTCGCAACAACTCCTATTTCGCGCATATCGCCTGGAACGGTGACGCCCTCACATTCGACGCGCTCGCCGACAGACGAACCGTAGCAATGCTTCGCGGAATGGTCCCGGCGCAAACCGGTCGGGGAGAGGTGTCGGCGATCAGCCGCGACGGGATCTCCGTCAACTTCAAGACCGAGACCATCAAGGGGATCGCCTACGCCATGTTTCCTGTCGAAACCGGCCGCTACAGGATCACCTATGGCCGCAGTCAGATTCCCGGTGCCATTCACGTCAGGTAATTGTCTGATTGCGGTGCCTATCGTTACGCACTGTCAGCGAAATTGTGCTCGAATTACTGCTAGCCTCAACGAGGCGTTCAGATCAGCAGACTACCATCACTGCCGAGAACGTGCGTCTCGAACCCGATAGCGATGAGCCACTGGAATGAACTGCTCGCCAATCTTGCGATTGTCGCCATAACGACATCACTGTGGACATTGAACACTAGTGTCAATGGGCGAGATGCTAGAGGCCACCGACGACGAGTACAAACGCTGGCGGTTCTTTGAAGTGAAGCCGACAAAATGAGGGGTCTCGGGCGTCGGGTTCCCTGAAAAGGCCCCCGCCCCCAGTGAAGGCGACGGGGTTTGAATTGCTGTCCGTTCTCTTGACAGAGCGAATATTCGTGATCTTTAAACCAAGCGTGAACGGCTTGTGAACGGACAGAGCTCGGTTGTCGAACGAGTACCCCGAGCTAATCCTTTTGGATTAGGCTCTCCCCTCGATGAGCCGAAGTTTTCCTAGCCATTCGGTGATTTGCCATCCGCAGACGCGAGGTAGACACTGCATAAATAGCAGCTCTGCGTGGCCTACCACCTTCAAGTGGAGACAGATATGAGATTCAGATATCTATTGGCAGCAATCGCGATTTCGATATCGGCGCTGGCAGTCTCAGCATGTCAGAGTAGCCCAAGTTATGATAATCGCCCCGCATACGGCGGTAATGATTATGGCGGCGGTAATAGTGGTGGCGGCAGTTCCGGATACTGATGACGTGTGAGCCTGACTAGCTATCGGGCTGTTGTAACCGTCTTGGACTACTGCCTCAATGCCAAAGCACGACCTCGATATCGTGGTTCGCGGCGAAGAAGTAGACCGAATTGACCAGCGCCCACATGACATCGCCTTGGACATCAACCTGGCGCACATAACCGGTATGATAGGACCCGCTCCGATCGGCTTCGCTGCTCTCCTCCCCTGAAACAAAAACCATAGGTAGATCACCATATTGTAGTGGAACAAACAAATATTAGGCCCAACTCAACCACTTATGAGGTTGCTCTGCTCCGACTTATGCCCGGTCGGGTTATGCATGCCGCCTATAAGTGATTGGTGTTTACCACGTTGGTTAAACGGGCGGTAACCGCCCCGAGTGTGTGCTGCGCTCCAACTGCGTTTGGAGGATTTACAAATGCCGTACGGTTGGATGTTCATTGGGGCGCTGGTTGCTTGTGCGCTAAGTCTCCTGGCGATCGAGCATGATCCGCCAAACCTGCTCCCCTCACCTTCGCTTGTCGTACTGAAACGAGCGCCCTGACGCAGTGACTTGCTGCTGTCTCGGAACTTTCGTCAATCTGTTGGGTTCCCACTTCGAGGAGATGCACTATGGATGACGACATTTTGACAATTGGGCTAATCAACCTGGTCTTTGGCGTATTGGCGCTGGCGCTCGGGTATCTTTACACGCTTCCCCGGGACCACTTACCCACAGACATGTCAGCGCCGCTCGTTTTAGCGATAGGTGATCAATGATCGCGCGAAATGTGTTGTTCTTGATCCTCACAGGGTTCTTCGCCCTGTCTTTACTGCTGGTCTACAACGCCTATTACAAGCCCGTTTCGAATAGCGGATTAGGCATGCCAGCCGTCACCGGACAAAACTAAAGTCCCTAACCACGAAGGAGAGAGATTTGAGATATTTTGTCGGCTTCGCGCTGCAGGTGAAAGACCGCCCGCATCCAATTATCGAGACTGATGGCGCAGCGCCCGGCTTTTCTGCCGGTCAACTGGTCCGCGTGGAACAACTCGGACAAGGCTGGTTTCAAGTTCAGCAGGTCTACGCCGAGGTCCTACCTGAACAGATCAACACCACGGTACTTCTTGGCACCTTGGCACCTGCCGGCGCTTTGTCAGCTGATGAAGCTGTCCCGATATTGGATCCAGATATTTGGAGATCCACGATCTGATTCTGCGGAAACTAAGACGCCCAAGTGGCGGCAGCATATGCAAGTCTGCTTTGATTAGGTTCTGATGAAGTTCCGAAAGGGGAGCGTCAAGGGTCAGTGCCAAACGGCGACAGCGGTCGCGTACCCTGCCCGAGGGTTTGACTGCACTCGGCTTCTAACACAATTTCGGTTAGATGAGCGAAGCCGATACGAGCCTTTGATAGGATTGATGCACTGGCGATGGCGAGCTCCATCACATTTTTCAGCAGGCCTTTGATGTAGTTGGCCATGCGTCTTTCGGATGTAGTCGTAGACGAACTGGCAATTATCATCACAACAAGCCCGTACATGCGCCGATAGCTATGCGGCTGACGAGCCTCGCGGAGCCATTCGATTCGGTCGATTTCCATGCATCCCCCTTAATTGAAGATGGGAAACGCTACTCTCTTGCGAATGTTTCAAAAGGTATCGACGCATGGTGAACATCTGGTTAAGCGGCATGTAGGCGGGTGCACTCCGAACTTAAGCTAAAGTTTCCTGTAACCATTCCACGATTTTGCCACGGCCATAGCAGCCGACATACGCCATCTGCCGTGTGCTGCCGTGCCGCTGGCGCCAGCAGAAAAGCAGTCCACCGTCAAAAACGTTGGCCAGATTGAATTGGCGCAGGGGCAAGCGCGTCTCGCCGGCGGCTTCAATGCCAAAGATAACAGGAACAGATCCAAAGCCGGCAAAGCGGGCGCCGACAAAACGCCCGCTGGCAAAAAAGACGCATGGGAGTAATAGAAACTAGAAGGGCGGCTTCGGCCGCCCTGAATTGTTTCGCATCGGCAGGCCGGGAAAACTGGAAAATTGGCAGCGTGTCTTTTGTCGGTGAAAGCCAATCAGAGGCACTGCGATAACGCAACAAAACAGCCTAAGTTCACCTTATGGCTGTAAGTATTACGCTGCTTCGGAAAATTCCGCGATGACGACAGGAACCCATCCGTTTAGGGTTTCGATCACCGCTTTTATGGGGTGCGGCCGGTACCATCCCACAACATATCCAGCCATCTGCACGAACTGGTTGTAGCAGGTTGTATACGGACCACATCTGTCCGGAAGTCTGCCAGGGCGAACTGTCCGGAACCGCTACAAGATGCCGATCAACCGCCGGCCGTCAACGCGCGGCACGCCACGCGGCTTACTGGGCAACCAGGGGTGAATAACAGTCCGCTCGGAATCGCTGAGATCAAACTGGTGACGGGTCAGGAGAGGCATCCAAATCAAGGTTTTAGTGCATCAAAATCAAACCGATTTGCAAACCCGGTTTTATGAGTGAGCGACCTAGCCAAACGTCTCGCTGCTGCGAGTTTGAGGGCGGCGAGAAAGTTTGCCGGGTCTTTGTCATATCGGGGCACGGTGCCTCTTAACTGTTTGAGTTTGCTGAAGAAACGCTCGACGAGATTACGCTATCGGTAAACCATTGGCTGAAAGGGAAGCTCTCCTTCCGATTACTCTTGGCCGGAATATTGGCCCACCTGCTTCTACTTTGATCGAATTGCGAGATAGGCGCTAGCTGGCCGCGTTGCGTGCAGCCAGGGCGGACTTGAGCCTTTCGAGATAATTGCCCGATCCCTTGGCCGCGACCAGCGTCTCACCATCGGTTACCGTTTTTCCACGGACGAGCACCCGCACTGGCCAGCCCGTTACGTCTAGTCCCTCGTAGGGCGTGTAGTCGGCCCCATGGTGCAGAATATCGTTGGTGATCGTTACCGACTTCTTCGGGTCCCAAAGTGCAATATCGGCATCCGAGCCGATCGCGATCGTCCCTTTCTTGGGGTAGAGGCCATAGAGTTTGGCATGGTTGGTCGAGGATAGGGCGACGAACCGGTTGAGGTCGATCCGGCCCTTGCCGACACCTTCAGAAAACAGGATAGGCAGTCGGGTCTCCACACCCGGAATCCCGTTCGGGATCCAGCGAAAATTCTTCTTTCCTTTTTCGTTGAGCTTTCCCTGGTCATCCTGGTAGCGAAACGGGCAGTGGTCGGAAGAAAACAGGTCGAACGTTCCGTTTTGCAGGCCTTCCCAGCATGCGGCCTGGCTGTCCTTGTCGCGGGGTGGCGGCGAGCAGACGAATTTCGCACCCTCCAGTTCCGTGGCATCGAGGTCGTCCGCCGTCAACATCAGGTACTGCGGGCAGGTTTCCCCGGCAACCTTGCTGCCGCGTGCGCGTGCACGCTGGATTTCCTCCATAGCTTCTCGGTTTGAAACATGGACGATGACGATCGGTGTGTCGACGATTTCGGCCAGTGATAACGCCCGGTGGGTCGCCTCGCGCTCGGCAGCGACGGGGCGGCTGGTGGCATGATATTTTGGCGCCAGTTCGCCGTTCGCTTCATGGCGGCCGATCAGGAAACGGATTGCATCCTCGTTCTCGCAATGGACCATCACCAGCGCGCCCGATGAGCGCGCGCTATCGAGGGTGGCGAGGATCTCGTCATCGCGAAGGCGCAGATTGTCATAGGTCATGAAGACCTTGATCGAGGTATAGCCATCCTCGACCAATGCCGGCAATTCCTGGCCCAGCACATAGCTGGTCGGATCGGTGACGACGAGGTGGAAGCTGATGTCGATATAGCATTCGCCTTCGGCCTTGGCATGGTAGACTTTCAGCGATTCTCCCAGTGTCGAGCCTTTTTCCTGCATGCAGAACGGGATGATGGTGGTATTGCCGCCGAAGGCCGCCGACAGCGTGCCACTGGCAAAATCATCCGCCATGACGATGCCGTCGCCCGACAGCTGTGCTAGGTGCACATGGCTGTCGATACCGCCCGGCATGACGTAGAGGCCGCTGGCATCGATTATCTCAGCCGCACCGCTAAGGTTGTCGGCCAGTGCTGTTATCCGGCCATCGTGGATACCGACGTCGCACCGGAAGGTATCGCTGGCGGTAACGACCGTTCCGTTGCGGATAATCGTGTCGAACTGCATGCGGTCTGCTCCCGGTTTCAGGCTGCCGTAGTAACGGTACTGTCGGCGGATCCGAGGATACTATCCAGCGCCTTGGTCATCCGGTCGATTTCCTCGATCGTGTTGTAGTGGACCATCGAGACACGGACCATGCCATTGTTCTCGGTGAGATCGAGATATTCCGCCAGCCGACGCGAGTGAAAATCACCAAAGCGGATGGCGATCCGATGTGCATCCATCGCTTTGCAAATCTCGGCGGAGTCGCGGCCATCGAACACGAAGCTGACAGTCGGGATACGATTGCCATTGCGATTGGAGTTCTGACCGATGATCCGGCAGTCGTTGCGGCCGCGAAGATAACCGAGCAAGCGATCGACGAGGGCGTTTTCCTGCGCTGTGATTGCCTGATAGGCAGCGACAATCTTTTGCCGGGTGAATCCAGTTTCGCCGGCTTTTTCGCCCAACTCACATAGATAATCGACAATGCCGCAGGTGGAGTAGGCCAGTTCATAGTTGGGATTGCCGGGCTCCAATTTGCCTGGAACTTTGTCTTTTCCGTAGAAATAATGGTAGAGGGTATCGAGTTCGAGCAGATGCTCGTATTTGCCGTACATCAGCGCGTAATGCGGACCATAGGTCTTGTAGAGGCTGAAGACGTAGTAATCGACATTCAAAGCCTGAACATCCACCGCCCGATGGGGCGCATAGGCGACCGCATCGACGCAGATGCGCGCGCCCCTGTCATGCACGAACGCGGCGATCTCGCGAACCGGGTTAATAGAGCCGAGGATATTTGAGACGTGGGTAATGCAGACGAGTTTCGTTCTGTCCGACATCAGCGGTTCGAGATCGGCGAGATCGAGCGCAAAGGTGTCCTTGTTAAGCGGCCAGAACTTGATGACGATGCCGGAATCGCGCAACTTGTCCCAAGGCCCGATATTGGATTCGTGATCGGCGATGGTGACGACGATTTCGTCTCCGGGGGTCAACTGGGTCGTCATAGCGCGGGCAAGGTTCTGCAACAACGCGGTGGTCGAGCTGCCGAAGACAATCTCCTCCGGTCGTGACGCATTGACGAGATGCATTGCCGCGGTGCGGGACTCGTAGAGTGCCGTCGCAGCTGCCTGTGATACCTCGTAGCTGCCCCCGATCTGGACATTCTTATCATAAAGGAAAGTGCTGATCCTATCGACGGCGCGTTTGAGGATCTGCGATCCACCGGCATTGTCGAAAAAGGTCCAGCCATGGGCAAGGCCGGGAAACTGGCTACGAACGAAATCGACATCAAGTCCGGTTTCGCCGGGTTTGTCGCGCGTCGGGATGTCTTGGTTTGGCATGTGGTCCTCCAGACCGTCTTTTGTTTTTCTCAGTGGTTGAGAACGGCGCGCAGGAAGCTGCGTGTCCGTTCCTCCTTGGGATTGTCGAAGATTTCGGACGGCGTGCCCTGTTCGATGATGCGGCCGCCATCCATGAAGATAACCCGGTCGGCTACCTGCCGGGCAAAGCCCATCTCATGGGTGACGACGATCATCGTCACGCCGGTACCGGCAAGCGACTTCATCACATCCAGCACCTCGCCGACCATTTCCGGGTCGAGCGACGATGTTGGCTCGTCGAACAGCATGACCTTGGGCTCCATGGCCAGTGCACGGGCGATCGCGACGCGTTGCTGCTGGCCGCCGGATAGCTTGCCAGGATATTTCTCCGCCTGCTCGGCAATGCCAACACGGGCCAGAAGCTCGCGCGCCTTTTGCTCGGCTTCGGCAGGCTTCTTGCCGCGTACCCGCATCGGGGCGAGCATGACGTTTTTGAGCACCGTCAGATGCGGGAACAGGTTGAAGGATTGGAACACCATGCCAACTTCGGCCCGCACCTTTGTCAGGGCCTTGCCTGGCCCGACGGTGACGCCATCGACCACGATACTGCTGTCGCTGGAAAAAGCCTCCAGCCGATTGATGCAGCGGATGAGGGTCGATTTGCCGGAGCCGGACGGTCCGATGATACAGACGACTTCCCCTTCGGCAATGTCGAGATCGATACCGTGCAGCACGGTGAAAATGCCGTAGGCCTTTTTCAGACTGCTGATCTTGATGAGCGGGCTCATGAGCGCTTCTCCCCGCCGAAGTGCTTTTCCAGGCGCGCCACGATGGCGACCAATGGCCAAAGCAGGGCGACATAGATGAGTGCTGCGCCGATCAGCGGTGTTGGATTGGCTGACAAGGCCTGCGCCTGAGTGGCCTGCTTCAACAAATCGGGCATGGCGACGACGGAGGCGAGCGCGGTGTCCTTGAGGACGTTGATGCAATTGTTGGTCAGCGGCGGAATGACGATCTTGATGGCCTGCGGCAGGATCACGTCGACCATCATGTGACGGCCTGAAAGACCCAGAGCCTGGGACGCCTCGAACTGTCCAGGCGCAATGGCCTCGATGCCGGCACGAAAGATCTCCGCCGTATAGGCCGAGGACACAAGGGTCAGCGCTACAACGGCCGAGACGAAGGGTGAGAATCGGATACCAACGAAAGGCAGGGCGTAATAGACGACGATCAGCAGCACCAGCAAAGGGATCGAACGGAAAATGTCGATATAGATCTTGGCGAGAAACGGGACCGGACCGGATCCATAGAGCCTTATGAGCGCCAGAAAGAGGCCGCCGACCAGGCCAGCGATAATGCTTGTGATGCCGATTTCCAGCGTCACCAGAAGCCCCGATAGTAGAAGCGGGAAGGTTTCGATCAGGATCGGTATATTGAAGAAGGTATTGAGCAGATTCATGAGGCCACCGGCTTTGAATGTAATGGCGGCGCGCCAACGCCGTCATCACATGGGGTCACGGTTTACTTGGCAGACGGCATGTCCATGACCACAACGGTCGAGGTCGTGTCTTCGGCCTTGGCACCGAACCAGGTCTCGTGAAGCTTTGCGACGAAGCCTTCCTTCTTTAGCGTCGAGATCACGTCATTGACCTCGTTGGCTAGCGGGTCGCCCTTGTTGAACATGATGGAGTATTTCTCGCCCGTCGTGATGCGCTCGACCACCTTGAGTTCCGGTTTGTCCTTGACGTAATACTGAAGTGCCGGAATGTCGCTGATATAGCCGTCAATGCGGCCCGCAGCCAGGTCTAGCATGGCTGGCGACAGGCCCTCGAACTTGCGGATTTCTCCAAGCTTGTACTTCTCCGTATTGGATGTCGCCCACATGTCGCCGGTCGAGCCTGTGTCGACGCCGACGACTTTGCCTTCCATGGCGGAAACACCAGAAATTCCGCTGGAGGCCATCACCGTCAACGACTGGTCGCTGTCATAGTATGGCTGCGCGAAGGTGACGGATTCCAGCCGCTTTTCGGTGATCGTGATGGACGAGACGGCCATGTTGATACGGCCGGACTGCACGGCGGAAAACAGCCCGCTGAAGGGGATGTTGACAAATTCGACTGATTTGCCGAGCCGCTTGCCGATTTCGGTCACGAGTTCGACTTCGAAGCCGACGGTTTTCCCGGATGCATCCTGAAATTCCCATGGCACGTTGCCGATATTTGCGCCCACGGTGAGGTCGGCGCCGATGGCAGTGGACGCGAACCCCGCAGTGGCAAGCAGGGCGGAGAGGATGGTGGACTTGATGAGGCTGAGCGTTTTCATGAGGTTCCCCTTGATTTTTTGGCCTAAACACGTTTACGCTGGCTTGACTGGTCTAACTGGTCAGACCGGTTCGACCAAGGAAGCATGCCTGTTTGGCAATTGCAAGACATGGTGCCGATAAAATAGACTGGGCGAGATAATAGGCGGTTGCGCTGTTGCGCACAGCGCCATGAGACGGATGGATCACAAGAGCATGCTGAACAGAACCTTGGTCCCCCAGTCGGTCGCCCGCGAAATCCAGAGCATGATCCAGAACGGTAGCCTAAAGCTTGGCGAAAAGATCCCGTCGCAACGGGAGTTCTCGCAGAAATTCGGCATCAGCCGGGCATCGCTGCGCGAAGCATTATTGACCCTTGAGACACTTGGCCTACTGAAAACAGAGGCGGGACGCGGGACATTCGTTTCAGGCGGGCCGCCCTCGGCATCCAATCATATGGCGCCATGGCGCTATTCCGGTAGCTATTCGGTATTCGACGTGTTCCAGACGCGCATTATGCTGGAGGGGCAGATCGCCAGTCTTTCAGCCGGCAGGCTTATGGCCAACCAGTTGGAACAGATGGAGCACGCCACCCGTCAGATGGAAGAGTGCTGGGCGAAACAAGACCTCTTAGCCAATGTCGAAGCAGACTTGGAGTTCCATGCGATCATTGCATCCGCCTGCAGCAACACGATGCTGCGTGCGCTCTATCAAACGGTGCGTGAACAACTGACGGAAACCCAGCGCCAGCCCATCCCTATTACCGACCCCGCCCGCATGAGCGCGTCCATCGCAGAGCACCGTCGCATCATCGCGGCCCTGCGTTCCAATGATCCTGCCGCTGCGCGTGTTGAAATGGAAACGCACATACGCAACACGGCGCGTTGCGCGGGGCTCGAGCCGTAACGGCCTAGCTCAAGTTGTTCAGGAAAGACGAGGCTCGTTCGTTCTTTGCTTGGAATGAAAAAACCAGGGGGCGGGGCAACACCCCCAATGCCCATATTGGGCTTGCGCGGTTAACCAAATGATCAGCAACAGCCCGTATGCTTGATCAACCCACAGTTGCGAGCAGCCATCCGCCATTCTTCAGGCTCGTACGCTCTTTTACACGCTGCGACGTCCATCGCCGTGACGCTTGTAGGCATTGCTGTGACGATCTACGCGCGGCCTGATGACTGGGAGCGGGAGCAGTGATGAATCAACACTCTCGACAAAAGCGCCGCTCGGCAGGGCACTGGGATGATGTTAACGGCTCGACGAGTGGCAGGCTACGCTACGACAGACACAAGATCCGGCGCCGGTGCCGCAAGGGGTGATCGCCTTCGACGGTGGTATGAATATCAGTTCTACAGCACGCGCCTTGGCTCGGCCGGCTGTTGCCTGCATCGATCCTGCGCCAGGCCGCGCTGACGAAGGCGGCGCATCTAATCGCCGTCCGGCCTGAAAACCATTCCCGTCGATTGCCGCCGCAGTCGAAAACGCTAGCCCCGACTGCTGCTTTTGCCAGCCGGATGGTACGGCGAGGTGGGGGGGCAAAATGGGAGCCCGGAGGTGACGAAGGCGGCGATCAAACTCATCGATTCCCTCAAATCCGGTGCTCACAGAAAAATGGAACTCGGTCAAATGTCTGGACATACGCTCGAAAGCGGGATTGAGATGACTTTCGATGACGCTCTGCGCATTTTATTCTGCATTCAGGCCACCTGTTCTTGACGATGCCAAGAACGCAAATTACGGTTCTGAAATGCAGCAGACTGTCTTGAAACGCGCCGTATTCTTCATTGGTGGCTATGAACCAAAAACGCCGAAGGCGTTTTTTAGCCGGCTTTTAAAACAAATTTCTCACTTCGATGCGCTCTGGGGTTATCACTCGGAAGTTTCACGTGTCGAAGCAACACAGGATAATGAGGTTGGTGCCGTAACAATTTCGACACGCGCAGCCGAGGAAAACTGGTCAACCAATACTGATTTCAATTTTCTTAGTCTAGATAAGATAGTGCTTCGCGATTTCGCCCGCCCGATGCCCATGAGATTGTTCTATTATACCCGCTCCTTTGCAGACTTTCTGATTTCGGGCGTAGCATTCCAGTTCTTTAAAAAGGCTTGGCGGTTTGGGCTCTATTTTGTCTATCCATTTTTCGTGCTGACAAGTTTTGCCTTGGTCGCCTGCATCGTCGCGCTGCTTACGTACCAATGGTTCGGCTTAGCGAGTGGGCTGGTGGGTGTGTTGATTTTTGTTCTGGCTGTATCCGGGGTGGGAGAGCGGTGGTCGACAAATCATCTGATGGATTTGTGGTCTTTTTCACTTGACTTCATCCGGGGCAGGCGGGCGGACGCCGATGCAATACTGCAGCGATTTGCCGAGACCGTCGTCGCAACAACGACCGCTGAAAGCTACGATGAGGTCATCTTGATCGGTCACAGCACGGGTGGCCTGCTTATGATCGATGTCGCCGCACGCTGCCTTTCACTCGACAAGGAGTTTGCATGCTCCGCACGGGAAGTGGTCCTTCTGACCTTGGGATCAACGGCACTCAAAGCAGGGTATCACCCAGCCGGTAAGAATTTTCGAAAATCCGTCGAACAGCTCATCAATGATGATAAATTGGCTTGGGTGGAAATTCAGTGTTTGACTGATGCCATCAATTTTTACAAGACTGATCCAGTTGCGGAAATGGGTCTTGAGGCGAAGGCCGATCAGGCATTTCCCATCGTTCGATCCATAAGAATAAGGGACATGCTGCAGTGTGATGCATACGCGCGCATAAAAAGAAACCTCTTTCGCGTGCACTATCAATACGTATGCGCGAATACCAAGCCGTATTGGTATGATTTCTTTCAGATTTGTTGCGGTCCCACGTTCCTGTCAGCAAGAGTAGAAGGCCGTATTGTTGGCGGGCTTCCCGCGCAGGAGGCCACGTTCGTATGACACCGACGCTTGCTGAAGTTGTATGGGCGGCTGGTCTTGTTGCATGGGTTGTTATTCGCGTGCCGCATCAGAGCCGCGCTCGCAAGACACGGGTGTCAAGTAGCGCCAAAACGGTCCGAGATCGCTTGGCTTTGGTTGCTGCCGCCACTGGGCTGTCTCTCGTTCCGATCATTTTTGTCGCGACGGGCTTTCCAGCTTTTGCCGACTACACGTTTCAACCTTGGCTTGGCTGGTTGGGGCTTCTGATCGAACTGGCATTTCTTTGCCTGTTTTATGCCAGTCACCGACAACTTGGGAAATATTGGTCGGTGACACTGGAGATTCGCAACGAACATAAGCTCGTGACCGACGGTCTTTATCGTTACGTCAGACACCCAATGTATCTGTCATTTTGGCTTTGGGCTGTCGCTCAGCTTTGTCTCTTACCGAATGGCATTGCGGGGTCGGCCGGTCTTGTCGGCGTTGCAATACTCTACTTCTCTCGCGTTCGCCATGAAGAGGCGATGATGCGAGACGCGTTTGGAGCGTCGTACGACGAATATGCCAGACACACCGGCCGGATCATCCCTAGACCCTGGTAACTCGATGAAAAAATCCAAAAATTCCTTCGAAAATTCTCCAAGCCGGCGTTCTTTTTTGGGTTCAATTCTGGCCATCGCCTTCACCGGTTTGCACGTGAAGACGACTTTTGCAGCTGGCAAGGGCGAGCGTGGCGGGCACCCGCAAGTGTACCTCCTACGCGGATTGGCAAATATTTTTTCGACAGGTCTCGATGAAATTGGCAGAAAGCTGCGGGTGGCGGGCGTTGATGCGCATGTCGAGAGCTTCACGGCCTGGCGGTCAGCCTTGAACAAAATCGTCTCTAACCGGCAGAAATTTGGGCCGTCGCCCGTTATTCTCGTCGGGCATTCACTCGGAGCAAATGCCATTATCTCCTTGGCGCAGGGATTGGAAAAGCGCGGTATCCGTGTGGATTACATGGCGTCGTTTGCCGCGACGAGCCCAAGCCCCTTGCCAGCAAACATCACACGCGCCGTCAATTTTTATTTCTCCAGCCATAGCTGGGGAGCTGCATTGACGAAAGGCCCGGGTTTTAAAGGTAGGCTCGACAACCTAGACCTATCGCATCACCAGCATGTCAATCATTTCAATATCGAGAAGCAAGGCCCGCTCCAGGATGAAGTTGTCAAGGGTATTCTGCGCGCCTTAAGATAGCGAAGAGAACAGCCCGATTGGCGAAAAGGGCGCAGCAGGCGCGCCACTCTGTCGGTTATCTGGATCCACAAGCGATGGTTTCAGTAGCCTAATCGCATCAGATGAAGGGCGGTTACCTACCTCGGTCAATCGTGTGTCCAACCTGATGCGCTTCGGCAGTTCAACCTGTCCAGGCTTTCGCCCAGTACGACGAGCGCGATGCCGAGCAGCGCGACGTCTTTGATCAGGAACTGGCCTGCAGGACCGATCGCCGGAAAGCCCAGCGACGGTTCCCAGATCGGCAGGGGTCCATGATCGAACAGGTCACCAGGAAAGTCAGCGTGGCCAAAGCGCAGCCGGCTATGATGGCGCGGGCCGACCAGGGGCAGGCAATCAGGAGAAGCGCGGCCGCGATCTCGACGACGCCAAGCAGATATGCCGGCATAGCCGAACATTGAATACATCCATGCGAGCCAAGGTGTGCCGCCGATCAGCGGTTAGGTGAACTTCATCCAGCCGATCATGAGAAGCGGCAAGATGATGCCGGCAAGGGCAAGGGTACGGCCGACCTTTCCGGTTGAGGCGCCCGCAAGTACGCAGATGCCGGCAGTCATCTGGAACGCCTGAAGGAAAGCCTCCCGCGCTTTGTCGAGCAGATCGGAACCTAGCTTGTCCGAAGGCCATGGCGACTGCAACGGCCCCACTGAGCGTGTCCCGGGCCGCATCGATTTCCTGCGGGGCCACCCCGTCTGCTGCCAGCCCTGCCATGCGGCTGCGATAGCTAGCGATGATGAAGCTGCCGAGAATGGCAATGCCGAGCGCGCCGCCGAACTCGCTGCTTGTTTCCGCCAGGGCGGCGGCGGCGCCGACCTGCTCCGGTTCGACGGTTCCCACGATGAGGTCGGTGGCCAAGGTGAATGCCGGTGCGAGGCCAAACGAGAAGACGGCATAGCCGATCACGTTGACCGCAAGTTCGGCCTGCCTGCTAATGCCTGCCAAAACGAGAAAGCCCGCCGCCGCAAGCGCTAGGCCGGCATTGGTCGGGAAATTGTGCTCAAGCAATTCTGGGAAGCGGACCGGGACACGTCTTTGCGAAATTCCATTCCGGTCCGCTGTTTTACATCCCCCGCGCCATTCCAAAAAGGACGGGTCGTGATGGAAGTTTTAAGACTTCGCGGCCTCAGTGCGCTGTCGCCGATACTTGACCGTTGGGAGCCCACCCCAGCCCCAATTGTCCAGGTCCACTTCTTCGATTACGACATAGGTGGACTCAAGAGGCTTATTGAGTACGTCGAGCAACACCTGACTGACGCCTTTGATGATGGCGGCCTTCTCCTCAGCCGAGACGGAGCTGCGGTCGGCGGTGGTCCCTTCGCGGGTAACCTGTACAGTAACGATAGGCATGGCGTTTATCCTTGTTTAGGGTCGGGTAATTTCTTCACGCTGCAGCTAGCAGCGCATTCATGTCCTGCTCAAGTTGGTCTACGGCGGCATAGCCGTTTCCTACCCGGCGTAGCTGTCCGTGCTTTTCGAGGAATAGAGTGGGGAAGCTCGTCACACCCATCGACCGGGCCATGGCGAATTGGGCGGCAGCGGCTTCGATCGTGTCCTTCTGTTGCCAGGTCGCCAGAAATTCAGCGGGTGTGATCGAATGTCCGTTGGCGCTCAAGGCTGCTGCACCAACTTTAGCGAGGACCATGCCATTGGTGGTGTCGCTTGCATCGACATAGAACGCGTGCTGAAAGGCACGGAAAACCTTCAGCAGGTCGGCGTTCGGGGCGAGAATGCGGGCTGCCACGACGGCGCGACAAACGGGCTCGGTGTCGTATACAAACCCTTTGCGGGCCATCAACCCTTCGCGGTTGAATGGCAGCCCACTGGACTGTTCGACCCTTGCCCAATGTTCCAACCGAAACCGTTTGCCGGATTCGTCGAGCACATCCGTCGCTCCAGCGCGAAGGCCCCCAACGACGATCTCAAGGGAGATGTCGGGATACCGTTCCACGAGTGTTGTCATTTCTTTTCCGAAGCCGTAGCACCACGAACACATCGGGTCGGCCACAAGTACGAGTTTCATTTCATCACCTCATTTTGACTACTTTGACAACGACCGCAGCCGATCCGGCATGCGGTCGCTTTCAACGCTGGCGTCAGGACATTGCGACCAGCAACTCGGTGTTACCAGCGGCCCGCGCTTTGGCCACCGTCCACACGGAGAATGTGACCTGTGACAAAGCTCGCCGACTCCAGATAGAGGACGGCATCGACGATATCGCGGATTTCGCCCATTCGGCCGACCGGGTGCAGGGCAGACAGTGCCGCGTGCGTCTCCGGTGGGTTCATGGGTGTCTTTATGATCCCGGGCGAAACGGCATTGACGCGAACTCCGCTCTTTGCGAACTCGATGGCCAGCTCTTGGGTCACGGCGTTCAGTCCGCCCTTGGTGAGGGAAGCCAGCGCTGCCGGCACCCCGGCGATCGGCTGATTGACCAGGCTTGTGGTGATGTTGACGATATGGCCGGAGCCCTGCTTCAGCATCTCGGTGGCCACACGCTGCGTGATATGGAAGAAGCCAGCCACGTTAACGCCCATGTTGTTGTCGAAGTCTTCTTGGGTGAAGTCGACGAATGGTTTGGCAAGGAAAACGCCTGCATTGTTGACCAGCGTGTCGATCCTGCCAAATCGCGCAAGGCCCTCACTGACCACGCGCTCGGCAGTCTCGCGCCTGCTGATATCACCCGCCACGGCCAGGATGCCGGAATCGGCGCTATCCTTGATCGATCGCGCGGTGGCGATGACACGGTAGTTCCTGTCCCGATACGCTTTCACGAGACCCGCGCCGATACCTTGCGAGGCTCCGGTAATTATAACGACCTTCTGTTCGATGCTCATTGAAATGTTCCTTGTACGATCGCAGCGGTGCAACGGGTGCGCCCGCCCCACGCCCTCGGCGCAGTGCAATTGTTTTAGAACCATCCGTGTTTCAGGTGAATTGCCGCCGGTTGGAAGACAGTCAACCGAAAATCGGGATAATCACTCGAGATTTCCTGCTTCGGCTGCCAGTCTTGTGAATTCGGCGCGCAGCCTGGGAACTGCAAAATCAACGAAAGCGCGCACCTTCGGTACCGTCATTCGGCCATGCGGTGACAGCAAATGTACCGGGAGGGGCGGGGGTTCTGCATCCGCGAGAACGATTTTAAGGCTGCCGTCTCTGACATATTCTGCGACGTGATAGGAATAGAGCCTGGTCACACCCCCGCCTCCGGCGGCTGAAGCGGCTGCTGCTCGAACGCTATTGACGATGCACCTCGGTGCGAAATGGACCGTACGCGGAATAGTCGAACCGTTGTTCGCTGTGAAGCTCCATGAATCGAGGCCGAAATTGCTGAACGCAATGATCTGGTGCTTCTGGAGGTCAGCAGGCTCTTCGATCCGAGGATGGCTGGCCAGGTAGCGAGGCGAGGCAACGACGACCCGCCTGACGTCCCCACCCAGTCGTGTCGCGACATGAGAAGAATCCGGAAGATGACCAATACGCAAGGTGATGTCGATACCCTCTTCTACAGGATTCACAAATCGGTCGAGAAGCAGAAGCCGCGCCGAAACTGCTGGATAGGCATCGAGGAAACTGTCGAGGGTCGATCGCAGGACCTCCTCGCCAAGGATGGGCGGAGCGGAAATGTTCAGCAGCCCGCGCGGAGCCGAGCGTTCACTGCTCGCTAGCATGTCAGCTTCCTCCAGATCGACAAGCATGCGCCGACAGGCGACAACATACCGTTCGCCGGCTTCGCTCAACTTCAATGCTCGGGTGGACCGGTGCAACAATTCGACACCGACATGGGCTTCCAAAAGGCCTAACGCTCTGCTGACCGCCGTTGGCGACCGCTTCAACTGCCGAGCAGCGGCGGCAAGGCTGCCCTCGTCGACCGCAGTAACGAACACTTTCATTGCGTCTATCCGGTCCATAAGCCTGCCGATCTTCGGGATATCGGGTACATAATTGCTTATATTCACCCGCATCCAGCAAGAAGCAAATCATCCACATCAGGTGACGACCGCGATTCGGAACATTCGCGCCGAACGGGACTTCGCCCGAGGCCGGCATACAACGCTTGACCGGGAAATGCCCAAAACTGTTCAGACAAACCGAACCATCTCTCTCGTGGAGCGGTCCGATCGATCTCAGCACACGCAGGACGGTGCACTTCCAGAGATACCACGGAGGCAAGGTCGTTTATGCCGGTGGCTAATCAGGCTTCGGCGTATCCGCTTCAAACTTTGGCGCGCGCATAGCGCTTGACATCCTTGACGGGACGAAGACTTCGGAGAGTAGGCTAGACTTTGCTTCCGCATATCGTCCCGCCAGAGCCGCTTCGCTGGCTTGGCACAAGTCACGATGTATGCGCTCGATACGTCCGACCGAAAGGGTGGGTGGCGCAAGCCGTGGCTCAGGTTGGCCTCGGCAATTGGCTTTCCGTTGAGTTGATCGGTAACAGGCGGTGGGCGGCTGAGCTGGGATAGGCGTGCCGATCGGTGCTGTCATATTGCCGTAGATTTCACGGTTGCTAGATCAATGGTCGGCATGACCAAGCTGACCGACAGCTATAAGAGCCATCGGCACTGTAACGTTAACCGAGCAGTGATCAAAATTTGGGATCTGGCGGCATGAGCAGATTTGCATGTGTTTCCAAGCCGCCAGGGGCGGCGGAGCTCAAATATCTCGACAATCAATCAGCAAGACAACCAAATTCGGCAGACCTATGCCATACTAAACAATATGCCTAACGACCTGCCCTATCTCATAAGCGAAGAGGCTGTGATCTCTTGGCGTGGTTCTCAAAAAGCAGGTTCGGCCGCGGGCCGATCGAATCCGTGTGGGCGGAGCTACGACCACCTCCCGTCACAAAGTCTGCAGCGACGCAAACAGTTCTCAGCGCGCCGAAGGGTAATACCGCCTAACGCCGGCGATTAGCCTATCAACATAAACACCCCAGCCCAGAATAAGGCTGACAATTCTCCCGCAACCAAAAAGCCGAAGACAGTATCGCTCATTAGCTCCTCCTTGGGCAACCTCCATTGCCGTGAGGTGAATGTAGGGCACCGGTGAAACATAAGCTACCGAAAATTCAACCCACGATTCGACCGGCCATACGATTGGCAGGGAGATAGCCCATGCAACTTTACCGATGATATATCGTCGCGGGAACGCGCCGGACCGCCGACGGCTACCTGATTGCGGAAGCCAAGGTGGGGGCGAGGTGGGCAGCCTGATCTGCTCACGATGCGCGTCTATCGGCACCGAAGAACTCTTTCCGACAAGAGCGTGCAGGCGTTTAATCATGCACCAGTTACGATCAATCACCCTGATGAGGCAGTCAACACGGGCGACCGGAAAGACCTTGCCGTCGGTGAGGTAAGCACGGCTTGTAAAAAGTACGGCGATTGGGTTTCACCGCCACCAAACAGAACACCAGTCGGTTTTGGCCGTCAAGGGTGCCGAGGAAGCCAAAGTACGACGCCGAACTCGACTCCACCAAGGCAACGGTTCTGGCATGACCGCGGATCCACAACCTATGCGGCCGCAGCCGGCTATGGGTTCCCCGATGGCACGACCGATCCCGAAAAGGATGCGACGCGTCAACTCGGCTCGCTGGTGATCGATCGGTATGAGCGGTTCTTCTCAGGCACCCGAACCGGCGACTATTCGCAGAAGCGCGCCTGGGCAGGGCGGCATTCCTCGAATTGACGAACCCCGGCAGCCACTCGCCGGTGGTGACTGGTTGGGCAACGGTGAAGGGTGACAATCGGGCAGCTTGAGGTCGAATACTCTCGTCGACGAACATTGCTGATCTCGTTGGGATGGCCACTCCAGTAGACAAGACTATAGAGAGGCTGCTGTGGCCGTTCCTAGTTCCGATATTGCCGGGTATCCTTGTGATCTAACTCAAAGGTCGTTGCGAGGCGAATTACATACTCCTCGGCAGCATCCGCAAGCGCCACGGCGATATCCGTCTGTGACAGTCCTTCGCTCTGCAGCCGTTCGATGAGGTCAAGCATACCGGCTTCAACTTTAAAGCGGCTCTCCGTCGGAGGGTCCAAATCTTCCAGGTTGAAAGTGGTGCCGGCCATCTCATTTATCCCCGCTGATGGACGAGGATCGCACAGAAACGGGCCAGCGCAAGCGAGACCTTAATTAACTATTAACGGAAACATTTCATGGAAAACCCGTTCAATGCCCGCATGCAGGCGACTACAGCCGGGTAGCGAGCGGCCAGCAATTTCGCAGAGCGTTTAGTGAGCGAGCCCAGGACTGTATGATGACTACCGAGTCATCATGAGCCTGTAAGCCAGCGTCATGTATTGATTGAGAGCGGAACGTCACCCTCATTTGCAGCTGTTTGCGCCGCGCGTGCTGGCCCGGCTACTGCCGGGCCGGCAAGGCCTAATTTATTCGATAATCTCAACTACAGTGCGAGTTTTTGGATTAACGAGCACACGCTTTTCGTTCACGATTACGTAACTATATGCTCGCACGCCAGTCCCAAACGGGGGTTCGCGAAGGCTGTAGGCTCCTAGGGTACTGCGACTTTAACAGTTCGGCGCTTTCACTGTGGATCATCGGGATCTCATGAGCTGGTGTTCCACTCCCGATTGTTCCCTCAACCAAGCGGCGCCGACCCAGTGACGGACATGCCAACGGCCTATGCAGGCCCCCGGGATGGGGTATTGTCGTTCTTCGAAAACGTCACACATGAGGCTCAACAGATCGCGAGCATTCTGACATCCCAATCTGCAGATCTCCATGGGTGTTCCTCCCACTGCGGTCGTGGTATATGAACGCCACGTTCGCACGGGAAGGCCATTCTTTGTTCTCGGATCCTGTCGGTGTTGTGAGGACGTTTCTCCCGTTCATCCAATCCCGCCACCACGATCCTATAGGAGCGGCGGCATTGTAGCTCTTGTGCAAGTCATGTTTCGACATCATATTCACAACAGGCAAGCTGGAGCCCCGCAGCGGCGCCTGGGTTAAGTGGCTGGCACCCTTGAGGATGCGCCCTTCCGCCCGACACCGTAAACTTAACCGGGGCTTTTAAAGAGGAAACAATGGCTGATCTTAGAAACTACCAAACCCGAATGTCGCCTGCCGGCGCACAGGCGGGGGCCGTAATCGACGAAGGTCTGCGCACCTATATGCTCAAGGTGTACAACCTTATGGCCCTCGGTCTGGCAATCACCGGTATTGCCGCCTACGCTGCGTTTCAGTTCGCTTTTGCGGACGGGCAACTGACAGCGTTCGGCCAGGCGATCTATGTGAGCCCGCTGAAGTGGGTAGTAATGCTCGCGCCGCTGGCTCTGGTGTTCTACATGAGCTTCCGTATCAACTCGATGAGCGTGTCGGCCGCGCAGACGACCTTCTGGGTCTATGCAGGCCTGATGGGCCTCTCGCTGTCTTCGATCTTCCTGATCTATACCGGCCAGAGCATCACTCAGACGTTCTTCGTCACGGCCGCTTCGTTCGGCGCTCTGTCGCTCTACGGCTACACCACCAAGCGTAGCCTGTCCGGCATGGGTTCGTTCCTGATGATGGGTCTGTTCGGCCTGATCATCGCTTCGATCGTCAACATCTTCCTCGCCTCGTCGGCGCTTGATTTTGCGATCTCGGCTATCGGTGTTCTGATCTTCGCAGGCCTCACCGCCTACGATACCCAGAAGATCAAGGAAATGTACTTCGAAGCAGACGGTGCCGAAGCCGCTGGCCGTAAGGCCATCATGGGCGCCCTGACGCTGTACCTCGACTTCATCAACCTGTTCCTGTTCATGCTGCGTTTCCTCGGAAACCGCGAATAGTCCAGACTGGTAAAATCTGAAAAGGCGGCTTCGGCCGCCTTTTTTGTTGAAGTAATAGTGGAAAGGCTACACGAAGATAGTCACACGTCTCGCTGAAATCCACAGGTCAAGGCGAATGCTGCGTTCGTTTGAGTTCGCGACCTTTTATGCGCGCCGGACTAATCTGTCAGCAGGGTGACTAGGCCAACCACGACCGGCCCCATAAGTGGTAGTAAAACGTTGGAAATTGCGTAGGTGACCGTATAGCCGATCACGGGAGTTGAGTTTCCGGCCTGGGAGACCAGCGCGCTAATGGTCGGAGTGCTGCAATGCTGACCGGCGATAACGCCTAGAAGAATAGGCGCTTCGATCTTCATCAACTTCCAACCGACAAACAGCGAAACGACGGCCGGTAGAAATGAAACCAGCAAGCCAAGAACCGGCAGGATTAGGCCGTATTTCATGATCAGATTGATGGCATCGGGACCGGCGCTGAGACCTATCGCTGCGATGAATGTGGCAAGGCCAAAGTCCTTGGCGAATTCCACTGCAGCGGGCGGCAGACCACCGCGCATCGGGTTGCGCATAATCAGCCAACCGAAGATGAGCCCGGAAATAAGCGCGCCAGCGCCGAGCCCCAGTTCCAGGGCGCCAATTTAAGGTGGAAATGCCCGATCACGAGTCCGAGTGCGAGGCCAAGGCCGGGTAATACGAAATCGGTACGCTCGCCTGAAGGCACGGATTTACCCAGTTTGCCCGCCGCCCGCTCTATCGCCTGCTCCGGGCCGTAGAGGGTGATGATGTCCCCTTGCTGTAAAATCGTGCCGGAAAGAGCCGGGATGCTGTGTCCCAGCGCCGGACGTTGGATATGAATATGCCGCGCTGCAACTCAGCTGATGCCAGTTGCCTCATTTGCCGAATCTGACGCCCGAAAGCCTCCTCTATTCTCTGCCTCTTCAGAACTCATCCTAAATCGTAGTGGGCAATCGCCTTCGAAGGGCCTGATGATCCAATTTATTTCATTATCCGCCTCGTCGATTGCCCAAGCTAATACAAGGAACCAACATATCCCACAAATCAAACCTGCCTGTCCCGCGAGAGCCATCGCCTTCAGCGCCGAGACGGGAGGATAATAGAAAAGGATGGGATGGAGTGTCGCCGGTTTCGGGATTTTTGCGACAAACTCACATGGAGAATATACAAGAAATCAAATTACTGCGAGACAAAGCATGCTTCTGAACCGACGTACCTTGCTCGCAATGGGAGTGCTTGGGATGACAGGTCCTCTGGCTGCTCGGACAGCTATGTTTAAAATCCTGTATGAGGGCAATCTCCTCGCCGATTATTTCAAAATATACCTGCGCGACGAAGCCCATCCTGATTTACCCGACGACTACACCAATGAAGTGATCGCCAGGCGCCTCATGGCCGGGCCGTATGCGGTCATTCTCCACACAGCACGCAATATGACCGTGCCGATCCGCGTTGAATGGCACGACAAACGACCCGCTCTCGATCTCGATGCCACCAACACGTTGTCGAGACTCATTTCGATAGTCCCTCCGGTCAACTCGTGCTAGCTGGCTTGACGGATTACGATCCCACCGCTCCGCGACTTTCGGTGAAAGCGGGGCCGCTTGGAGTGCGAGCGAGCTTTTCCGGTCTAGATACGCTCAGTGAAAATGGTCTTGAAGGAGATGACCAATACGTGGTTCAACTCTGGCCCGGAGTTGAACCGGAAGGCGTGCGTGTGTTGAAAGCATGGTTCGGCGGATAACCTCTGTCGCGCAAATCCTAAAACCCGCGACAACTCTACGCTGCTGCGCCGGCGCTTCCACGGTGATGGTGCGATCCGTTGAAGCCGAGGACCTCGACAAACGATGCCAGCTTTGTCGAGTGCATCGACAGCAGTGATGTCCCGCAGATGCGCCGCGTTCCTCTCGATGGTCATATCGCAGTCTCCGAGAAGTTGAGGGCGTGCACGAAGCTCGCTGCGGGCGCACAGAAGATCCGGCCTTCGATGACAGAAGTCATGGCGCGGCGTCCGCATCGCCACGTCAGGAGACAACAACCCGGTCACCTGGTGAGTCTGACAATTCCGTACGGATTAAACCTGAATTCTTCCACCTCAAAACCGAAGGACAAGTTACAACGGCGTTCCTTCAGACCCGGGTCGAGCCCCCTTGTGCGCGATCTCGTCGACCACATCCATTATTGCGACGGCGTGCGTTTCACTGCCCCGCAATTCTAGCACTTATGCCTGCAATTCCCGGCGACCCCCGTTGCGACATTGTGAACGGAGATCACCGGCTCTATACTCGATGGTCGAAGCTACCGCCACCGGTGCGGCGGCTTCACATCAGCCGTGCGACTGTGAGTTGAAGCCTCACCACGCACTTGACTCCCCGACGCATTGTGACAACTTCCAACCGAAGTTTGCGTTGGAGAGAATGAAATGAAATTAGCAGTAGCAGTTATTGGCATGGTTCTTTCCGCTGGCACCGTTCAGGCAGCTACCTGCGAGAGTAATTTTAAGGTATCCGGCGTGCCTCTGGTGACGGCAGTAAGTTACAAATCTTGGCAGGAGTTTCCAAAGGCAAAAGCTGCGACAGTGCTGCAGAATCTTGCGCAGGCAGTCTCGGCCGAAGGCTTTTCCGGCGTGAAGATCGATAAAGCACTTTCATCTATCGACGCTCATCAGGAGGCGACAGGCTCAGGCAGAATTCAAACCTTGCGTGTTGTCGCTCGGCAAAAAGGCGCGGGCGTAAGGGTTGATGTTGTATTCAATATTCAGGCTGGACAGGTCACTGACAAAAGCATTGTTCGGGAAGGCATCTGTAACATCGTGAGCGGCGCACTCTGACGTAGCCGGCGCCGAGGGCACGAGCCCGCCAGCCATTGTTGAGTTTCAGCAGGATTTGACCCATTTTTCATTTCGCGTCAGCCCACCACATCCGATGTAGTGAATTGTCCGCAAACAACTTTGTTCGGCCCGAGTGGATCACGGCGAAATTAAAAAATGGGGATGCGGACGAAAACTTGGACTACCTAGGAGGTAGTTTATGTACGCAGACAGGATCCTGGCGGTCGAGCTCTACATCAAGCTCGGTAAACGTGTCAGGGCGCCCATTCGGCAGCAACGCCTCGATTTGCCTGCGGGCTGTGCGGTCCGAGCCCCCAAGTACACTGAGGCGCAGAAGAAGGCGGCAGTTGAGCACTACCTCACTCATGATCGCTGCCGCCGTGCAAATGTGCCCAGTTGCGCCCTAATCCCTAGAAATGGTGGTCGCTTCCGGTCGCCCCACCTACTGCGCACCAATAGCAAAGATCAGCTCCGGGGCTGTAGCAAGGCCAGGACGACCGTCGATGCGGCTAGCATGGCGGTAAGAGTTAGGGGCCCCGTAGCGCCATAAGTGTCTACGATATAGCCTCCAACAAGCGCGCCAATAGTGATTGCCACCTGGAATGAGGTCACCATTAGGCTGCCCGCTGCCTCCAGCGCGTCGGGCGCGGCGCGGGATAGATTGGTTGGCAGCACCACCGGCGCCATGCCGAAGGCGAAGCCCCACAGCGCCGCGAAGCCGAAGGCGACCCCGATGTGTACGCCCCAAAGCACCAAAGCGAGCGCCGCAAACGCCATTAGCGCGGCGGTGATTGCGAGGGCAATGCGGATATTGGCGTCGGCCAAGCGACCACCGGCGATGTTACCGATCACAGCAGCGATGCCAAATCCCAGTAGCGCCAGGGCAATCGGCCCGGTTGCCAGGAGCGTAACCTGTTCGAGGAAAGGGCGAACATATACCGAGCCGGCGAAGTGCCCCGTCATTAGCAAGAGGATAGCAAGCATGCCAATCTGAATGCCACGCCGCCGTGTCAGCCGAAAGACGTCGGCGAGGCTGTTGCTTGTGGTTGCAGGCAAGGTCGGCAGACTGAGCCACTGCAGCAACATGGCAAGTGCGGCCAGCCCCGCTGTCATGGCCATGGCGGTGCGCCAACCCAACCAGTCGCTGATTAATGCACCCATCGACGGTGCGGCGATGGTGGCGAGCGAGACGCCAAGCGTCACGATAGCCATGCCCCGGCCTGTCGCATTGGCGCCAACCAGTCTTGCTACGACGGCGACTGAAAGCGCCCAGAAAGCGCTGAGGGCGATGCCGAGTCCGGCTCGACCTAACAACAATAGCCAAAAATCGGTCGCAGTCGCCGCAAGAATGTTGGAACCGACCGCCAAGGCGCTCAGAGCAACCAGCACTGTCTTGCGGTTCAATCGGCCAATCAGAACATTGCTCAGTATAGCCGTCACGGCGCCGACAGAAGCGGTGGCAGTAACGACCTGTCCGGCCATTCCCTCGCTGACGCCGAGATCGCGCGCCATTGGTGTCAACATGCCTGCCGGCATGAACTCGGCCGACACCAGAGCAAAGCTGGTTGCCGCCATCGAAAGGACCGCGAACCAAGTGGCCGAGCTCCACGCGGCTGGTGGCGTAGGGGCATCGGGGTTTGTCACCGCGCCTTCAAGCTGGAATGTTGTGTCTGCCATTGAGGTTTCTCCAAGAGTTGGAGACCTTCATAGACGAGTCTTCTCGGATGAGATGTATCCTAAAATCCGAAATCCCTATCCGTTCGTCCGGAAATTGTGCGACGCACAACGCCGGGCGAGACATTGGTAATTCGTTTGAACGCGCGAGCGAAGGACGCCTCAGACTCATACCCCAACCGGGTAGCGACGTCGGCAACCGACATGCCACTTTGGCCCAACAACTCGCGAGCAAGCTGCATACGCAGACGGGCGAGATAGTGTGCCGCGCCTTCCCCTAAAACAGCGCTGAAGCGCCCTGCAAAAATCGAGCGCGATTGACCAGCCACGGCAGCGAGTCTCTCCAGGGTCCAGTTATGGCCGGGGTCTCGGTGCATGGCTGCCAGCGCACGGCCGATATTGGGGTCGCGGATGGCGGCGAGCCAACCGATTGTCGGGGCGCCTGTGCAATTGACCCAACAGCGGATGAGCCGCGCTGTGAGCAGGTCCGCCATTCGCGATAAGATCGTGGCGCTGCCCATCTGTGGGTGTGTTGCCTCCGCCGTCATAGCGGCCAGCAAGGGACCAACAATCGGGTCATTGCCGGCCACGTCACAGCCCTTGATGATTGGCGGCATCAAAGTGATCAAGGGATCGAGGGCACAAACACCCAAGGCCATCGAGCCGCAGAAGAGGGTGCTTGTCGCACCTGTCCCTTCTCGCACCACTTCGCAAACGTTGCTCCCCAACTTGGTCACCTGACATCCGTTGAGAGAGTCGTCAACCACGTCCGGCGCACTGGCAAGTCGATGGGCGATGCCTTGCGGCAGCAGCACCAGATCGCCATCGCGTAACTCCTGCCAGCCTTGCGTTTTCGTATGGATCCAGCATGGACCTTGGCTTACAAAGTGAAAACGCAGCAGCTGTTGTTGCGGAAAGGCGATGCTCCATGGGTGCCGGAGCTCGCAACGGCTATAATTAACGCCACTCAAGCGGAAGTCTTGCAGGACTTCGCTTAGCGCATCCATTGGAATATGTGGTGAAGGCGGTTGGGACGAACGGTCAAGCATCTGGGCATTATAGATGCCAAGCGTCCGGTAGGCAAATGTGAACAGAGGCCCGTAGCTCGCCATTCCAACACTTTCAGCGTCAAGGTGGGTTAGCCGAACGGCATCCGAGAACGTGGCGCGCCTTGCTTCTATCGCTCTACGTCTAAGTCATTAGTTTTTTTGATTCAAAGCCAAGAAAGCACGCAGGACCGTATCTCATCAAGGCGAGCGGATTTCTCTTATTTATTTGACGGAGTCAGGGCGGCTGCATCCGGCGCATGTCTGTCAGCTGTCGTTTCATCCGGCTGACGCGCGCCTGCTCGTCAGGAGGGCGGCGCATGCCGACGGCGGTGGAGAGGATGTCGATGACGGACCAGGGCGGCGATTCGGGAAATCGTCGGCGTGTAGGTGTTGGTGTTTTCCAGCGTTTCGACGATGATCGACACATCACAATAGGTGGTCAGTAGTAAATCCGAGCCGGTCAGGCTGATGACCTTGGCGCCGTTTTCCCTAAGTCGAACTTCGGAATAATCACATTTCTTGCCGTAGGGGGAGTGATCTTCACTGCGGTCGGCGTGGCATTTATCCTCAATGCGGTTTTCGGGATCGAATGGACAATTGGCTTCCTGCTTAGCGCAATCATAGCGCCCCCCGACGCGGTCGCGCCGATCGGGAGGCAACTACAATATCAAACTCTCTATGGCCGAAATCGCCGGATGTACGACCTTTGAGACATAAAGGTATGGATCTATCATCTTGACAACTTTAACGCTGATGGAGAGTGCTATGAAACAGAAACCACGTGGTACTGCATTGATAACAGGAGCTTCTTCGGGGATCGCCGGGGCTACGATTTGTCACTTGAATTGTCCGCTAAAGAAATCAACCTATCGTTGAGCTTATTGTCATAAACTTAATAATTCTACGCAAATGTATGCTGCAGCCAGCCCTTTTTAAGGGAACTTCGAAACGCAATTCGACTTGCGGCTCTCAGCGATTGGCAGACTGCGCCGTTCCTCGCAACTTCACAATCACAGCTTATCATTTTGACGTCTGGTCATGGAGGAAGTTTGGTGCCTGAGTTTTTCGAGAGCAGAGCGGGAAAGCAACTCCTTGCGTTGACCGCGGGTGCGCTGGTTCTGTGGAGCGTTGGATACGTCTGGCACCTCCAGATATTCAGCGCCTTTAAGACTCTGTCTGTCGATACGATCGACGCCTGGGTCCTCAGCATCTTTATCTTTGGTCTTGCGAGTTTTGTTTATTCGCTGCTCCGCATCTTTGATCTGCGCAAAGAGATGCACCGACAGCACCAGCATGCCCGACGGTCCCATTGGATCGCCACACATGATCACTTAACTGGGCTACCAAACCGATACGCGTTCGAAAACTTCGAAATTTTGCAGCCTCTGCTGAATGAGGACGACGACCATCAACCGATGGCAACTATTTTTTCGATTGACCTAGACGGGTTCAAGAAGGTCAATGACCTGGTCGGGCATCAGGGCGGAGACCAGTTGTTGCGGGATGTCTCGAAACGCTTGGCAGCATTTGCCGACGAGGGTTGTGTTTTCCGTTTTGGTGGCGACGAGTTCATCGTCGTCGCCAGAGGATTGGCGCCTGAAAAGTCAGGCCGTTTTGGCAATTTGATCATTCATTCCCTCACCCGCCCAATCCAAGTGGGTGTGATCTGGTGTCAGGTGGGTGCAAGCATTGGATATGCGCGCTGGCCGGAGCATGGCGATCTATTGCAGGATGTTTGCCACAAGTCCGATATCGCCCTTTATGAGGCCAAGAGCAAAGGCGCCAACACGTCCTTGGCGTTTCACGAGGACATGCAGCAGAAGGTTTTAGCACGCGCAAAGCTCGAGGGTCAGCTGCGAGACGCTATTGATGCAGGCCGCATCAAGCCTTTTTATCAGCCTCTCATTGATCTTCGCTCCGGCGCCGTTTGCGGATTCGAAGCGCTGGCTCGCTGGACGGAAGAAGACGGCTCTAATGTTTCGCCGCTAATTTTCATAACAATCGCTGAGGAGACTGGTCTGATTACCACCTTGTTTCAGCAGTTGCTTGCGACAGCCTGCGAAGATTCAAAGCTGTGGCCGGAGGAGATCGTTCTCGCCTTCAATTTGTCACCCGTCCAAATGGAGGACCGACTGCTAACCTCTCGAATTCTGGAAATTCTGAAGACCGCGGGTCTTCCGCCGGCACGTTTGGAAGTGGAGATCACTGAAAATGCCTTGATTGAGGATCCGGAGCTTGCTGCCTCAATCATCGACGATCTGCACAATGCTGGTATCCAAGTCGCGCTTGACGACTTTGGTACCGGATATTCCAGCCTGGCACAGCTGGCTCGGTACAAATTCGACAAGATCAAGATTGACAAAAGTTTCGTCTCGTCACTTCGTAAAAAGGGCGACCGACACGACAAAATCGTCCAGGCACTCCTGAACCTCAGCAAGGGCCTTGAAATAAAGACGACAGTCGAAGGAATTGAGGATAACGCCCAGTTGGCCTACTTTCTGCAAGAAGGCTGTGATATCGGCCAAGGGTACCTCTTCGGCAAAGCGATGCCGGCGTCGGAGACGGTGAGCTTCCTTGAAAGTCGCGACCGGATGTTACACACATCCACAATCGTTTCGGCGCATTCATGAGTTGAAGGCTCAATGGCGGCGCGGAACAAAGGTTTTGCGTTTGGACCCATGCCCAACCACAGGGCAGGCAAAGATCTCGACAGGATAAGCTCTATGAAAACGCCTCTCCGACCGACATCTACCAGCGCGATCAACGCCGTCGAGGCGGCGGTCGAGTTTTAGCGGAAGATGGCAGAGGCGAACATCGACCATTCCAGAACCCCTTCAGATCGTACTCCGGATTGGCATCAATATCCGCGATGTGATCGGTGTAGGCTCAGATATCTATGGCGAGGGGGTCTATATTGCAGCCCGGCTGGAAGCGCTTGCTGAGCCGGGCGGCATCTGCCTGTCCGAAAAGGTCCACAATGAGTTCGAGGCAAAATCTCAATAACGATGAAGGACCTCGGACTGGTGCAGCTCAAGAACGTCGTTGCGCCAGTCAGGACCTTTAGAATGGAGACGGCCCTGCACTCCTCAATGAAACACTTTATCGCGTTAGGGAGTTTACCACCGTCGCCGTTCTGCCCCTCACAAACATGTCGGGAAACACGGAACAGGACTATTTCGCCGACGGCATTACGGAAGACATCAGCACCGAGTTGAGCCGATTCAAGAATCTTTCCGTCGTAGCTCGGAACACCACGTTCAGCTACAAAGGGCAATCGGTAAACGCGGCGGAGGTTGGGCGACAGCTCGGTGCGGATTTCGTGCTCGAAGGCAGCGTTCGGCCGGCTGGCCAGCGCATCCGCGCCACCGGTATAGTTGATCGATGCACTGACCGGCGCGCATGTCTTCGCCGAGAAATTCGATCGCGAGATGGCGGACATCTTCGCCGTTCAAGATGAAATCGTCGAGGCGACCCGGCGTTTGTTTTTCAATCTTCAAGAGGTCGCCGGCATCGTGCGCGGAAGAACTTCCACGACGACTTTCTCCGCCTATACTTCGTGGCTCCGAGCAGGGGCGGCTTGGCGCAACGGTGACGAACAGGGTGCGCGCGAGCACATGCATGAGGCGATCCGCATCGACCCGAATTATGCGCCCGCTCTACCAAGGCACCGCCGATTCAAAACGAGCGATGGCTCAGGACTAGGACCCGGACCGTTCAAAGTTCCTGACGCCCAGTGCTCGACGTCGGGTCCTCTATGGCCTTGGCGAGGCGGTCGAGTTCCTGCGAATAACAGAAGAGCCCGAATAGCACCATCAGCACGTACACCGTCCTTATGAAGGTCTGGCCGACGGGCATTAGGGCGTCTATCTCAGGAAGGTGCCTGAAGAAGAGGACAGAGAACAATGCGCCTCCAAAAAAGAAGCTTACACGGCTCGCAAACGAACAAAGATGCGCGGCGAAGATGTTGTGAAACGGAGCGACAACGGCTACCCACTTGAAGCGTACCCAGTACAATCCGTGCAGTACGGACGCAAAGATTATAATGAGGACTTGCTGAGAGAAGTCTAGTTCCTGCCGCTCTCCGAGATGCGTCACGACTTGCCGGAACAACGGAAATACGATTACGAACAGAGCAGAGGCCGCCGCGGTTTGCCCGGCAAGTAGCGTCGCATACGCCCATCCGCTTGACCTCCAGCGCATTCCCTGGTCCTCCTCGCCAGCTTAACTGAACCCCGCAAGACGCTGGGCAAACCAGAACGCCGAGACCGTGCCGATGAAATAGGCGAGCCACGGACGCAGTCGCGAAACTTCAAGCGCCAAGGCCGCCCGTAGGCTGGCCATGACTGCGAGGACAACGCCAACGAAGGCGAGTTGGCCCGCCTCGACGCCAATATTAAAGGTCAGTAACGCCAGCGGCACATCTTTCTGTGGCAACCCGATGTCGCGGAGCGCACCGCCGAATCCAAAGCCATGAAGAAGCCCGAATAGAAAGCTGACTATCCATGGATAGCGGTTGGAAAGGTTGGCCTGGTTGCCACGCAGGATTTCGGCGGCGACGAACATGATGCTAAGGGCAATCAATGCCTCGATAGGCGCTTGCGGAGCCGATGCGATGCCAAGCGCGGAGAACGCCAAGGTCACCGAGTGAGCAGCCGTAAACGCGGTGATCGTCAAAAGCAATGACCGCGTGTTTCGGATAAGAAGGAGAAGGGCGAGAACAAAGAGCAGATGGTCAAAGCCCGTTATGATGTGTTCGACCCCGAGAACGAAATAGGTGCGGGCTGTTTCGAGAGCACCTGGCTGGGCGACGACGATCATCTCGGGCGATTGCGGCGTGACGCGGCTTGTCTGGACGGTTCCATCGAGGTTGACGATCCTGACAAGAGCATCGGTGTATGTAGACGACAACCCATCTACAGAGATCGATTGTTTTGCCAGCCGACCCTCGCAGACCATGCGCCAGCGAGTGACATAGGCTGTTTCAACATGACCTCCAGCGGGTTCGGAAAGTTGACGGCAAATACTCGGAAAACGCGGGTAGAGCGCCATCTTCAGTTCCCCGCGGGCGGGCACCTTCCACGTGACCGCGTAATGCCCGCCGCGAGCCGTTTCATCGATCTGGAGGAATGCGGGCCGCAATTCGTGTGCTTGCGCTGTAACTGCCCAAGCAAGGCACGCGAGCGCGAAGAGTGCGAGCCTGATCATTCGACACCGGAAGCGCTGACAAGGGACGATGCTTGCTCGGCAGGCCAGAGGACTTTGACATCGTACCTGGCCTTCATTTCGGCGTATCGCTTGTCTGTGATTTCCTTCCGTCGGTCACTCTCCCAGTCAAGCCGAACCTTGTCCCGCACGTCTGTGAGCGTGATGCCGGCCTGCGCAACACTCTGGTCAAGGAAGACCAGGTGGGTCCCATAGGACGACCGGAGCGGTCCCGACCACTGTCCTACCGTACCCGAGGCAGCGCCGACGACGAATTCACGGCCGAACACCGCCTCGACTTCCTTTCCGTCGGTCAGGTCCATGCCAGACGGAAGCGTCGAAGCGTCTCCCAAGGTCTCCGCATCAATATCGATGGAGCCAGCACTAAGTCTCGAGAGTACCTCTTTTGCCGCTAATTCGCCTTCGTCTCCGGGGCGGGAACTTTTGAAAAATATCTGTTGAAATGCCAGCTTCGTCGGTTGTTCGTACCTTTTAGCGTGTTCGCGGAAGTACGCTTCGAGCTCACCGTCCCGGGGCGTAAGTTCCTCTGCGTTGGGTTCTAGCAAAAACTCCAGCTTCTGCTGCATCCGGCGGCGAAAGATCGTGTCATCCTGATCAAGGCCCATGTCCTGCCCCTCCCGGTAAAAGACCTCTTCCTTGACATAGCCGTCGACAAGACCCTGGAGTTCCAACTTAGTCGGCGGGCGCTGCCATGTGCGCGAAAAAGTCTCGAACAACTGAGACAGCTGCCCTTGCCCGACCTCAATTGACCGTCTGTCACGCGAGACAGGCGTCTGGTCGATCAGCGAGTAAGAAGCGAAGATCACACCGCCCGCCAACAAAAAATGGACGAGCGGTTCGCCGAGTATCTTACGGACGACAGTCATTTTCGACCTCCTGCACTTCGGGCAGTTGACAACAGCTCTAGCCGCCGCTGCTCATGAAGGATTGTACCAAATGGGCGACGTATAGGCCCGCTCGGTCGTCTCCATGCGTACCTCTGGTGCCATTTTCACGCCAAAATACTTGGCATCATAGGCAGTCCAGCGGGGGGTCGGTATCTCGATGACACGCCCGTAGTAGAAGGCCTTCTGCGCTGGATCGAACTCCGGGTCCTTCCAGTAAGCGATCAGCTCGGATGCTCCGATCGTGTTTGTCCAGGTCGCATTGGCGACATCGACAGTATTGCCGACCGAAGGAAGCTTGCCGTCGGTCCCTGGTTTGCGATCGTCCGACCAGGCGACGTCATAAACCTTCTCGTGCACTGCTCCTTGAGCATCGATCCACCCCTTGATGATCTGGTAGCGGTCGAGGTTAGCGCCGATCGGGTCCTTGAGCGCCGCCACAAGAAACGTCGGAGCCTTGCCGTCGGTTGCCGGACCGATGTCGCCGCCCATGGGCACACCCTTGGTGTATCCGGCGATGGCCGGGCTACGGCCCTTTGCGTCTGCTTCTTCGAAGTCGAACCCGCCAAAGAAGCGAACGGCCATACGTGGCCCAGTCGTAGCATAGGTCTCTCGGCGCTTCATCGCGTCGAAGATCGAGGCACGAGTATTTTCCTGGGCCCAGACGGCAGCGTATCCGGAAGCCGTTTGTTCCCAGCCTGTGATGGCGAGGCCGAGTGCTTTGTTCTGCATAAACGGATGTTCGGCTCGCGTCGGATTGGGTTCGTTGGCGGTTATCTTGCCCCAAAAATTGTCGTCGTCAGCGGTCGAGAGACCCGTATGCGAGTCCGTGCTGCCCACCAGCCCGAACTTGTAGGGATTGACCCCGAGCGTGGTTTCAAGCTTCAACCCTGTCTGAAACGCCGAACGCGAATACTCGTATTGCAGCATGTCCGGCGTCTTTTTTTCGCTGAGGTCGAGGTTCCCCTTGTCCCAGCGCTCGAAACTGGCGAACTCATCATTCGGCGAGAGCAGGGGGTGTGTCTCCCCGTCGCCCTTCATCTGTGTCGTTTCATAGAGAACCTCCCAGCGGGCACGCTGTTCGGCATACTCGCGGTCGATCGGCTTTCCGGTGAACGACTCGACGATGGGGAACATCGTGCCGTTGCTAAGGTTGCCGTTGTGGGCGATCGCCAATGCTTGGCCACCCGTCTTGTCCTCGTAGTTCGCCAGCCACTTCCAGAGGTCACGAGGGTCGTTACTGCCGAGTGGAGGCTGCGTGGTAAAAGGCTCGATCATCCCGACCTTGTCGCCATTGTCCCGGAAGATCACGTTCCGATGAAGATTGTTGCCCTTCGCGAGCGACGTCCACTCGTAGCCCATTAGGGCGGTAAAGCGACGGGGATCGTTCGCCTCCTCGGCCGCATCGATGATGCTTTGCCACGTGGACCTGTAAGCAGGTAAACCTGGACCATAATAGATGTCCTTCGGAAACTTCCCTTGGGAGAACGACATGACGATGTCGTAGGCCGCTTCGGCCCCCTGGCCATTCTGTATCTTCTCGTACCAGACCTTGGCTTCCTTGTTCTGGAGGATTTCCGGTTTGCCCGCCAGGAAATCGGAGAAGAATCCCAGGTTATCCGAGTGGTCGGCGATAACGAGGAAGTCCAGCGGACGCGATAGTTTGACAGGCTGGCCGCTCGAGGCGGTGATCTCCTCTCCCTTGGCGAAACGATAGGCTTCCCGCGGCCCGATCCTTGCGCCTCCGGCTCCAGCGTCGAACGACAGCGCCGTGTGTAGGTGTGTGTCGCCGAACAGCGGTCGCATCGGAAAGTTCCGACCTGCCCATGGGGAGTAGGGACGTTTCTTGGGAAACACGTCTATGCCAGTGGTAGCGTCTATGTCGCCGACGTCGGTGCGGACAGGCTCCTGCGCCAACGCCCGACTGGGGCTACCCAGAACAACCAGGCCTCCGGCCGCTAAGATTCCAAGCACTCCACCAAACTGCACTGCTACTTTGCGCATCTGACGCTCCCTGTTGTATTTGGTTTAATGCCCTGCCGCCGACGGATACTGCAATTCAGCACACCCGAACGGTTGCGGCAACGGGACCTGCATTTAAATAATATCTAATATTCCTGGCTTTACGTCACTCCTGGCACGGGCCTCACGAGGGCGACCAGACACCAACTGCCCAATACCGCATGGGTTAGGATAACGGGCCAAAATCCAATGCCGGCAATGCCCGAAGCTATCCAGCCAGCAATGAGAACGCAGATCACGGCGATGTTGTAAAAAAGGATGGCACCGACCAGGCCCCGATCGGCCCCGCGTGCTCCACCCGCTTCGCCGCGCCAACAAGCAATTCCCAATGCGACCAAGGCCGCCCCAGCGATGCGGCAAGCGACCACGCCGCCTGGGTTCAAGGACGCATCACCGAGAAGCAATTGGACCATAATCGCCGGAATAGCGAGCAACAGTACCCCAGTTACCGATTCAACCACACCCGTCACCGAAAGAAGTCCTCTGTTGGTCAAATGCCTATCCTCCTCGGCGTTCATCTACTTAGGGCAGATATCCCAGAAGCCCGTGGTCTTGTTCGGAGATGTATAGTACCAGCAGTAACCGGGCTTTGGAGGTGTTCCAGCCAGTGACACCGCGGCCGCCCCCGCCACAAAACCGACAGCCGCGCCTGCCGCGATCGCACCGCCTGCACGCCAATAGCGACGGGGGTTGACGACCACAACGCCACGGGCGACTGGGGCGCGCCGCACCGCGACAGCACCATTCCGTCCCACTGCGGCGCAACCCCGTGTTCCGCATCCTGCGGCGACACGTCGGGCTTCCGCAGGCGATGCGGTAAGGATAGGCGTCGCCACCATCATGAGAAGGGCAGTAACGGTCACTGCGTTTTTGAAGTGTTTCACCGGGTTCATTGTTTCCCATCCTGTTAGAAGGGGCTGGTATGCAGTACGCTCACCGGCCGCCGTTGTTATGGGTTCAAGCAGCCTGGAGGGTGTGTTACTGTACGTTACATTGCCTTGCCAAAAACTGGGGCTTCGAGAAATTTGATGGAGAATAGCAGTACTTGCGGACCATAAAAAACGAAAAAAAATATAATAGATTGGCCGCGAAGTGAACGTAGCGAAAGGTGCATCGCTTTGTCTACGTCTTTGATTACCGCTCTGACCCGCGAGAAGGCGCGACCAGGATATCCCGACCTTCGCTCCAAGGGGGCTGACAGCTCCCATCCCTGTGACAACAATACGACGCATCTGTTTTCCACCTGTCTTCACTGTAAAAATAGGCATGCCTTCAACCTCCCGACCGACGATCCGGTCAGGACCCGTCCTCAAAACATGCGGTTTATGCAGGAGCTTTAAGGAGGCTCACGTCCAATCGGAGCTGACGCTAAACCTAGCCCTTATCCGTCCCGCTCATCGGACCTGGCCTGGCCCCTGGGAACACCATCATCGCGCGCAATGCGTCTGACTTCGCCAGCCGCTGCGTCGAGGATGCTTTGCGACAAGTCCTCGTCCTCCATGATGCGGGATAGCGTGACAGCACCCACCATGAGAGACAGTATCGCCATTGCCTTGCCGCTGGGATTGGAGCTCTTGGCGTTGTCCATCAGTTCATCCAGGACTTCGAAGTGAGCGCGGATACCATCCGCAAATGGACGCCTGACCTCGTTACTCTGCCGAGCGGCGTCTGATCCCAGCGCCACCAAGGGGCACCCTTCAGCCTTTTCTCCACGATGGTCCGAGGAGAGGTAGAACTTCATAACTGCCTCAAGGGGATCTGCGTTGTTGGTCGCCGCGTCGGACCATCTCCGTGTGGCACTCTCCATCGCCCGTCTCGACGCCAAGGCCGCAAGGTCGTCCTTCGAAGAGAACTGCTTGTAAAACCCACCCTGCGTCAGACCGGCTCCCTTCATCAAATCCTTCAGGCCGATCCCATCGAAGCCATGCTCTCGAAACAGACGGCTCGCGACGTTGATCACGGTCTCCCGATTTTCTTCAGCCTGTGCGCGGCTCACTCTCATGATGATCTCCATTTAGATTTCATTTGACATCTATATCTCAAATAGAGTTAGATCGCAATCTAAATCATCCCGATCGCTGGTCAAGAAGAGAACTTAAAATGAAACGCAAACATGTCCTGACTTTCGTTGGCCTCGTGGTAGCGGCGGGCGCGGCGGCCTTTTTCCTGGTTTTCGAATCACCGAAACAGGAAGCCGAGGCTGCAGACCCAAGGACTGCTTCACCACTGGTAAGGGTGGCAGAGGCGACAAAGACTGAAGCGGCGGAGCGGTCGTTTACCGGCACGGTCGCTTCGCGGGTACAGAGCAACCTCGGTTTTCGGGTTCCGGGGAAAATCGTCCAGAGGATGGTCGATGTTGGACAGCAGGTGAGACAAGGCCAGGCCCTGATGCGCATTGATGAAACCGATCTCCAGCTCGCGCTGACAGCAAAGCGCAATACGGTTACCGCCGCGCGTGCCGTCCTGACCCAGGCAGAGGCAGATGAGAAACGCTATGCGACGCTGGTGAAAAATGGATTGGCTGCCACTCAACAGCGTTATGAACAGGCAAAGGCGGCTCTCGATACGGCCTCGGCACAACTTGCCGCGGCTGAAGCCGATGCCAAGGTCGCGGAAAACGCTGCCACCTATACCGTTCTTCTTGCAGACTCGGATGGAACGGTCGTCGATACTCTCGGGGATTCTGGACAAGTCGTGGCTGCGGGCCAGACGGTCGTTCAACTCGCGCAGTCTGGGCCGCGTGAAGCTGTTGTCTGGCTCCCTGAGACTCTGCGGCCCGACATAGGGTCCGAAGCCGAGGCCAACGTCTACGGTGGCGACGGTCTCAGCGGAAAAGCTCGTTTGCGACAGATCTCCGATGCCGCCGATCCGCAAACTCGCACTTACGACGCGCGTTATGTTCTTGAAGGCTCTGCCGCATCTGCTCCGCTCGGCTCGACGGTGACGATCAAAATCCTGGACGCGGACCGGCAGTCGGAGGTTGCCGTACCAGTCGGTGCTATCCTGGACGACGGTACCCGGACAGGCGTGTGGGTTGTCAACGGCGCCACGTCGACCGTGAACTTTTCCCCCATCGAGATCAAACGGATCGGCGAAGAGACCGCGTTTGTCACCGGAATCGGCGTTGGTCAGCAGGTTGTCGCTCTGGGCGCGCATCTCCTTGAAAATGGCGCGGCAGTCAGGACCTCAGTGCAGGAAGAGGTGAAAAAATGAACTTCAATCTTTCCGCCATAGCGGTTCGCGAACGCGCCGTTACCTTATTCTTCATCGTTCTGTTGGCGGCCGCGGGGGTCTACGCCTTCGTCAAGCTGGGACGCGCCGAGGATCCCTCCTTCACTATCAAAACCATGACGGTCACTTCAGTCTGGCCGGGTGCCACAGCGCGTGAAATGCAGGATCTTGTCGCCGAGCCCCTTGAGAAGCGCATTCAGGAGCTCACCTGGTACGACCGTGTCGAAACAACGACGCGGCCAGGCTATGCCTTCCTCACCGTGACACTGAAGGATAATACTCCGGCGAGCGCCGTCGCAGAAGAGTTCTATCAGGCTCGCAAAAAGCTCGGCGACGAAGCCCGAAATCTCCCGCCTGGCGTTATGGGCCCGTTCGTCAATGATGAATACTCCGATGTGAGCTTTGGCCTTTACGCACTGAAGGCGAAGGGGATGCCGATGCGTGACCTGGTGCGACAAGCGGAGGTCATCCGTCAGGATCTCCTGCATGTGCCGGGGGTCAAAAAAATCAACATTCTCGGAGAACGCCCCGAACAGATCTTCGTCGAATTTTCCTATGCAAAGCTGGCAACGCTCGGAATATCGGCCCAAGATATCGCCGCAGCCTTGAAAAGACAGAATACGGTCACGCCGGCAGGCTCGATCGACACGCGTGGGCCACAGGTCTTCATCCGTTTCGACGGCGCCTATAACAGCGTGCAGGCAATCGCTGATACGCCGATCGTGGCGGGCGGACGGACGCTAAAGCTCTCCGATCTGGCGGAGGTGCGGCGCGGTTATCAGGATCCCGCAACCTACATCATCCGCCATCAGGGCGAGCCGACAATCATGCTGGGTGCAGTGATGCAATCGGGTTGGAATGGCCTTGAGCTCGGCAAGGCGCTTGAGGCGCGGTCCGCCGCGATCGCGCAGACACTGCCGCTGGGCATGACGCTCACCAAAGTCAGCGATCAAGCCGTCAACATCGACGAGGCGGTCGGTGAATTCATGCTCAAGTTCGCCATGGCGCTCGGTGTCGTGCTGTTCGTGAGCCTGGTCGCACTCGGTTGGCGCGTCGGCATTGTGGTTGCGCTTGCTGTGCCGCTGACGCTGGCCGTCGTCTTCCTGATCATGCTGGAAACCGGCAGGTTCTTCGACCGCATCACGCTCGGCGCGCTGATCCTCGCGCTAGGCCTTCTCGTCGACGACGCCATCATTGCAATTGAGGTCATGGTGGTGAAGATGGAGGAGGGCATGGACCGCATCAAGGCGGCCGCTTATGCCTGGAGCCATACGGCGGCACCGATGCTGTCCGGCACACTCGTCACAATCATCGGGCTGATGCCCGTTGGTTTCGCCAAGTCGACCGCAGGCGAATATGCCGGCAACATCTTCTGGGTCGTGGGCTTCGCCCTGATCGTTTCATGGATCGTCGCGGTGACCTTTACTCCCTATCTTGGCGTGAAAATGCTGCCTGACATCAAGCCGGTCGAGGGCGGACACCACGCCATCTATGATACGCCGAACTACCGTCGCCTGCGCTCGCTCGTCGAGTTTGCGGTTCGCCATAAATTCATGACCTGCGCCGTGGTCGGTATCACCATGGCTGTCTCGGTCGTCGGGATGGGCGGCGTAAAACAGCAGTTCTTCCCCACATCGGACCGGCCAGAGGTGCTGGTCGAAGTTCGCATGCCTGAGGGTACAAGCATCGAAACCACGACGGGCGCAGTGGAGAAAGTCGAAGACTGGCTGCAAACCCAGCCGGAAACCAAAATCGTCACGAGCTATGTAGGACAGGGTGCGCCGCGCTTCTTCTTCGCCATGGCGCCTGAATTGCCTGACCCTGCCTTCGCCAAGGTCGTTGTATTGACGGCCGATGCACATGCACGGGAGGATTTGAAGCACCGCCTTCGCGCCGCCATTTCGGAAGGGCTTGTTCCTGAAGCATCTGTCCGTGTAACGCAGCTTGTATTCGGGCCCTACACGCCGTTCCCGGTCGAGTTCCGGATCATGGGGCCTGATCAGGATGAACTCTACAAGATTTCCGAGCAAATTCTGGCAATCATGAAGGGTGTGCCTGATGTTCGACAAGCCAACCGGGATTGGGGCAATCGCACCCCGGTGCTGCGATTTGTCCCCGATCAGGAGCGGCTCAATCTGATCGGCCTTTCACCGTCGGAAGCGGCCCAGCAGATGCAGTTGCTGCTCACAGGGATCCCCGTTACGCAGGTGCGCGACAATATCCGCAACGTGCCTGTCGTCGCACGAAGCGCGGGCGAGAACCGCCTCGATCCATCACGGCTGGCAGACTTTTCGCTGATGAGCCGGAATGGCCGACAGGTTCCCCTCGATCAGATCGGCCATTCCGAGATCCGCTTCGAGGAGCCGATCCTGAAACGTCGCGATCGGATGCCAGTGATCACGATCAGGTCCGATATCAACGAGGCTACGCAGCCCCCAGAGGTTTCACAGCAGGTCATGAAGGCCCTCCAGCCGCTGATCGCATCGCTCCCCGTGGGATACCGCATCGAGATGGGCGGGAACATCGAGGAGTCCTTGAAGGCCAATGTCGCGCTGGTCCAAGTCTTCCCGCTTATGATCGCGGCCACGTTGATCGTCATCATCCTGCAGGTTCGCAGTCTGTCGACGATGACGATGGTGATGCTGACTGCACCGCTTGGCCTCGCCGGAGTAGTGCCGACCTTGCTCCTGTTCAATCAGCCGTTCGGCTTCAACGCCATTCTCGGATTGATAGGATTGGCAGGCATCCTCATGCGCAACACGCTGATCCTGACAGAGCAGATCAAGGAAAATCAGGCCGCCGGTCTCGATGACTATCACGCCGTCATCGAAGCGACAGTGCAGCGGACGCGCCCTGTTATCCTCACTGCACTTGCAGCGGTTCTGGCCTTCATACCTTTGACCCACTCGGTCTTCTGGGGATCGATGGCCTATACGCTGATTGGTGGTACGGCGGCGGGCACCGTGATGATCCTGCTCTTCCTTCCGGCCCTGTATGCCGTGTGGTTCCGGATCAAGCCCCCGAAGGAAAGTGGTCTTCGGGAAGTGACTTACGCACACGAACCTTCAAGGGCGATTGCGGCGGAGTAGCGGCCCGTGATCAAGACTCCCCATCCATTTTAGCGGCGGATCTCAATTCAACAAGAGGTCGTGAAGACCAGGAACATGGTGAAAATCGGGGAAGCGTGGGGATGTGGTCGAGACATTGAAAAAGAAAGCTTGAGTGGAGATGACATGGGTAGTCCGACACCTACAGGGATCGATGTCTGTCTCTTCCGGGAGCGAATACTGGATGTGGCGGAAGAGCACTTTCGCCGCATTGGACACCAAAAAACGTCAGTGGACGACATGGCAATCCACCTCGGGGTGAGCCGCGCGGGAAGCCGTCAGTCTGCTAGTAGAGTGGTCAACGACCGGGACGCGCCCACCTGGAACGCGGGAGAGTTCTGGCGCTTGCTCGGGAAATAGAGATAGTAGCCGGGAAAAATCGGCGCCCAGTCGTCGATGACCTGAACCAGTCGCCCGGAAGCGACCTCCCTCGCGACGATATTCTCGATGCAACATCGCTAATTTATGTGAAAGCCTGATTTCATCCACCAGCCGACGGGTCGCCCGCCTCTGTATGAAACTGTCCGGTCATTTCCAGAAGCGCTTTGCATCGAGAACATCGTTGAGCGCGTCCTGGGCCTTGCGGATGAGCGAAGCCTTGTCGGCGTGCGAAATTAGCTGGTCAGCCTCCGGATGACCACGGAGCCCGAGCTTGTCAAGCACGTCCGGACCTGTGGCGAGGTCGTTCAAGGCCCCGAGCTGATCCTGAAGGTTTTCCATTGCCGCAATGAAACGCTTGTATCGACGAGCGCCTGACTTGTCGGTAAACAACGACCCGAAGAACTCGGCGGCATAGCGCAGCTTCTTTGCATCCTTGCGCGCTTCATGCCGATGCTCATCGTCCACGTCCGCTAGATTGCGCCCTTGCTTTTTCAGTTTCTTGCGCAGTTTGTCCAATGCCTCGCATGCAAACTCGGTCGCGGACGTCCGTGGCGTTTCCAGCGCATCGGCATAGTCGAGATACGCTCCGCTCCAGAGCCATTCGTTTAAGTCCAGCATGAGCGCATGTGTACGGAACGAACCGAGAGCTTCGATCACATCCTCATACGCTGCCGTTCTTACTCCGGCCAGTTCTTGTCTCAACTCGTCGGCCTTTGGGAGCAGCACATCGAGGTTGCGCGCTTCGCCAAGGACCCCTGCGAGCCACCGGAACTCGCCCGATAGTCGTTTTCCGGTCTCGTCTGAAAACATTGGCTTGAATAGCGAGATTGCCGATCGCAGACGCCTTAGCGCGACGCGCGCCTGATGAAGCGCTTCAACATTCTTTCGCTCCAGCAATACGGTTTCATTCAAGCGGAATTGCCGGAAGCACGATCCGGCAACCGCCTGGAAGACGTCGGCGACCGATGCGCCGCGTTCAAGTTCAATCGGTTCGGCCTTGTTCACAGTCAGTTTCGCCTGCAGCAACCGATAGCCGCGCTCGGCTTTTGAAAGCACTCCGAATTTGAAAGGCGCGATGGCTCCGATCTTTCGAGCAAGGGTGAACAAATCACGGGCCTCGCCATCCACCAGTTCAAGTTCCATCTCAAGGATAGGTGTCTGGCGATCTCCCGACCTGACGAGTCCGGTGTCAATTACGGCTTCGATTGCAGAGCCGTCCTCTTGCAGGTTCCAAATCTGACGCTGGACCGAAATCTCAAACTGGGGAGAAAGCTCGGTCGCGATCGGGCCGAACTCGTTGAGAACCGGGCTTGAATGATCAAGGACAGGCACGTCGCTTGAGATCGGCGTCTCCCATTCGTTGCGAGCAAACAAGGCCGCGCCGGGGCCAGTGGCCTTCACCGTCTGCACCCGCTCGCCGCCGGAACGACGGATGCGAAGTGTATATCCGGCACCGTGGAGGCTTTGGTCGCTTGTGTCGAAGTAGACAGAATGCTGCTCGATGACGCCGGCTTGTTGCCCAACGAGCTTTGATGCGAGTAAGGCATCTAGGTCCACGGCCTGTATTTCGAGCTTCAATTCCGTTTCGGTCATGGTTCGTACCTTTCTGATCTCGGCAGTGAAACGCACGTCACTTCTATAAGGTTCATCTTATGCGCACCACGATGACAATGGCTGCGAGAGTTTAAGCCGTACTTCTCGCCACGCCGTCCACGACAATGCAGTTTTTTCCGCCTGATTTAGCGACGCGAGCGCGGCGTCGGCTGGGTGGGTCTCGCGCCTGTGACTGCCGTATGATTGATGCTTTCCGCAACACTATGACACTATTGGCGGCCTTTCGGAGAGCGCACAAGCAGCACCAGACGACCATGCATTTTATGCCGGTAAAAACAGACGATGAGGTTCGGCAGGCGGCGGCCATTTGTATCAAGCGAACGAAGTCGGGCGTACTTCGCATACTCCTCGTGGGCAGCCAGGAATGGTCGATGGGGGTTTCCCAAGGGTCACATCGAACCCAACGAGAGCTCTCATGCTGCCAAGCGCGAGGCTTTCGAGGAGGCGGGTGTGAGTGGCACCGCGGTTCAGAGCGTATTTGGAAGCTACACTTACACAAAGGACAGCGGTGACGTCACGCGCGACATCTCGCGACCAAGACCAGCGTTCAGTACATCGATCCCGACGACGCCCAGAAACAGGTCCGGGGCTTCGTTCGGCTGGAGCGCACGTTCTAGTTCTCCGCTGACGCTCGGGTATCGCGAGAATTAGTATTGAATTGAATGAGACCAGAGCTCTTCGGCTGATCTTTGTAGCTGTCGGGCCGAACGGGAGGGGCTCTTCGGCCGTATGTAAAACGAACGTCACAGAAAGCAGTCATACTGGCGGAGGAATTGCTCCTCCCAAGCGCAGTCCAACTGTTGAGGCCCGCCGACTATGGGGGTCTCTTCCTTGGAAGGCGGGTCCATGTCCAAGAGGCTATCGTGATTGCGTCTTTAGTTCACCGAGGCAATACACTCTCCAAGTCAGATGCGGAAATCCTGCACGCTGTTTTCGATGAGATCTGTTTGAGAATGTCGATCAGCCGACGATCGGCAGATGCCGAGCGGGTCGTCGACACAATTCTCGACCTTTATAACGAAGGTGAAATACAAAGTGGCGACCTTACACACAAGGTTCTCCGTTTCTGGCGCGCGACGTGATAGGTACTAAACAGCCGTAATAATCCCCAGGTCATGAAACAGGGAGGATTAAATGCAGTACCTTGAGGTCGACGAAGGTTCGCACACGACTTTTTCGAGGGTTACGCATATCGGCGAATTTTGCAGGCGCTATCGGCTCGATGATGTTGAGCAGACGCGATTGCGCGATTTATTGGGAGACTTTTGCGCCACTTGAGGAACTGGCGAGCATCGAGGCGGTGTGTCTGGGCAGCTCCGACGCATCTTCTCAAGTAGGGGCTTGAGCAATCGCCCGCGCAACAATGCACCTCCTGCAGAACGGGAGGAAACATGGTAGGTTCGCGAGCGCGCTTTCCCTATTGATGGAGATCGTGATGGACTTGCGTCGGCGACTGAGGGATCTGTGCGATGCCTTCAACGCACATGATCTCGATCTGATCATGACCTACTTCGCTGAAGACTGCATATTGGACATGCCACGCGGACACGATCCATGGGGGTCTCGCTTCGAAGGCAAGACCAAGGTGCGAGAGGCTCTGGCGTCGCGCTTTCAGGGCCTGCCTGACGTTGCCTACAACAATGCTGAGCACTTCGTTGATGAAGCATCCGGAACTGGGATATCGAGATGGACCCTCATGGGTACGTCGGTCAACGGGACAAAGACGGAAGTCCAGGGTTGCGATCTCTATACATTTCGGAATGGCCAGGTGATCCGCAAAGATTCCTATTGGAAGATCGTCGAGTAGCTACAAGACCAGATGTGGACGCTCTTGAAGTGCCTCAGCTTTGAGCCGTCGGTCAGCTTCCTGCCCCACATCGGAAATGATTTCCGCTTCGCGCCCGCATTCCGGTCGTCCAAACTACCCATTTTAATTCCTAGAACCAGTCAGTCTGCTATGCAGGCGTCCGTTCGGGAACACGTACCCAGCGGGACTTGCCGAGACAGACTCGTGCGACTGGTGAATACTGGCAGCGCGAGCTAAGCTCTAATTCAAACTCGACGCCGCATAATGTCGGCGAAACGCGAAGCCTTCGTGAGGGTATGCATGGGCAGACCGAATTATCAGGATATCGCTGCGTTAGCCGGGGTAGGCACGGCAACAGTCGAACGTGTTTTAAATGGGAGAGGTGGTGTCCGATCGGAACTCATAGAAAAGGTCACGGTGGCTGCTCGGAGGTTAAATTACCCAAGGATTATACCTGACGCCTACCACAAGATGTTGCGCATTGAGGTGCTGATGGTACGTCCTGAAACGACATTTTATCGGCGCCTATCGCATGCATTTGAGGCTATTGCGGCAACGCTCGACCCCTTTGTGCTCGTACATCGAAGCTTTACAGACGAGATGAATCCTGAGGAAATTGCGAAACGAATTCTCTCCGCGGATAGTTCGCGCGCTGGTCTCATCCTTGCGGTGCCGAATAGTCCCCAGGTCAGCGCCGCTGTGGAAGCAGTTGCAAACAGAGGCGTTTTGATCGTCCACGTGGTGACTAGAGCGTCCGAAACAATCGGAGAATTTGTCGGAATCGACAACTATGCAGCTGGTAGAACGGCAGCGTATTTCATAACTCGAATGGCACGGCAGTCTGGACCGGTCATCGGAATTTGCCACCCTATTTATCAGGTCCATCGGGAACGTATGCGGGGGTTCTCAGATTACTTTCGCGAGTATCCTACGGGGGTTAGCTTCGAATGGATCGGTTTCAGCAGGGATGAAGAGCGGTACAGCAAGGAGTCGCTGTTCTATGCCCTTAAAAAGTATCCCGATCTTGTCGGTATTTATAACGCGGGTGGCGCCAATTCCGCTCTGATTGATGTTTTGAGACGTGACCAGCGCGGCCGCGAGATTCTCTTTATCGCTCACGAATTAACGGACTACACCCGCGCTGCCCTCCGCGACGGGCTCGTGGATGTCGTTCTTGATCAAGCGCCAGAAGCCCAGGCACAGCGCGCGCTTGACCGGATACTATTCCGAATTGGCCTGACAAAGATTCAGCCAGACGAAAAGCCCATCCGTTTCATCACTATTACCGCCGAAGGGCTCTGATCTAATCTGATCAATGAAGTCTTCGGTGTTTGGCCCTCCTACTGCTAATTAAGGCGCAAGGAAGGAGGGCAGGAAGTTCATCCGAACAACTGCAAAAAGCGTCATTCGCTCTCCTCCAATTGAAACTTTGCGCGGACACGGAAAACGTGATTTCGCCTCAGGGAGAGGCCAATGGATGATCTCAAGTATGGAAAGCGCAACAAGCGCGGCGACTGGGCACCGACGCAGCCAGTTCAATATGCACCCCTGTTTCAGTTTCCAACCCGGATCCTGTCGATCCTGAAATGGTTGCCACATTACTTTTTTCCGTGGAACGCAATTTTCGCGGCTTCCGCAGTCGCGTACTGGGCCTGGGTCATTCCTTCTGTGGAAACCATGCGCACGCTTGGGTTCGGCTGGATCGCCTGGCTATACGCCGTCAACGCCGCCTGCGTGTTCCTGTTTTACGGAGCATTTGAGCTACATTTGTACGTGCTGAAGCGCCAGGAAAACCGGTTCAAATACAACGCGAAATTTCCGTCCGATCAGAAAAGCCAGGCGTTCTGGTTTGAAAATCAGAACAAAGACAACATTCTGCGAACCTTTTTGTCGGGCGTCACAATCTGGACAGCGATCGAAGCCGGAATGCTCTGGGCCTACGCGAACGGTTACGCGCCTTGGTTCACTGTTGCTGAAAACCCTTGGACGCTGGCTCTTGTCGCGCTCGTCGTTCCAATCATCCACGAGTTTCACTTCTTCTGCGTGCACCGGCTGATCCACACCCCGCTTCTCTACAAGTGGGTCCATTCGGTCCATCACAACTCGGTCAATCCGTCGCCATGGTCGTCGCTGTCCATGCATCCGGTCGAGCACTTGCTCTACTTTGGAACGGCATTTTACCACCTTATACTGCCGTCTAACCCCATCCTGATGCTGTACCAGCTTCATTACGCGGGCTTCGGCGCGATCCCAGGTCATGTCGGCTTCGACAAGGTTGAAGTTGGCGGGGACAAGCTGGTCGATAGCCATGCCTATGCGCATTACCTTCACCACAAGTACTTCGAGGTGAACTACGGGGACGCCCTGATCCCGCTCGATAAGTGGTTTGGCACCTGGCATGACGGCTCGCCGGAAAGTGAAGCGCGGATGCAGGATCGTTATCGCAAGCGGAAAGAGAAGCTGGCAGCGCGCAAAGCGCGTGACACTGTCAGGGAGGCTGCGGAATGAGTTGGGTTTCCGCCTGCCAACTTGAGGACATCGAACAAGAGGGTGCCATTCGCTTCGATCACGGCGGACGCTCGTATGCGATCTACCGTGGCCCGGATGACAGCGTTTATTGCACCGCGGGTCTTTGCACTCACGAGGCTGTCCACCTCGCCGACGGCCTGGTGATGGATTTCGAAGTGGAATGTCCCAAGCATTCTGGCGCCTTCGACTATCGCACCGGCGAAGCCATTCGCCTGCCTGCGTGTGTGAACCTGAGAACTTATCTGGCCGAGGTGGTCGATGGAGAGGTTCGCGTGGCTTTGAACTGAGGCCGCCGAAACATTAGCCCACGTGGGCCTCCGGAACGTACCTGGGTGATCCGGCGCCCATTGGGAGGAAGACATGAAATTAGCTTTCGCAGCGGCCGTCATGGCCGGTCTGATGACGGGTACGGCCTCGGCCGAGACGCTTGGCATTTCGATGCAAAGTTTTGACAACAATTTTCAGACCTTGCTTCGGGAAGGCCTGCAGGCTCGTGCAGCCGAAGTGAAGGACACAGATGTTCAGTTCGAAGATGCCCAGACCGACATTTCCAAGCAGCTCAACCAGATCAACAATTTCATCGCTGCCGGCGTGGACGGGATCATTCTTACCCTAGCTGATGCGTCTGCAGCGCCAGGGATTAGCAATGCCGCTCAGAAAGCCAACATTCCTTTGGTCTACCTCAATCTTGAACCGGGCAATGTTGGCCAGCTTCCCAACAAGCAAGCCTATGTCGGGTCCAAGGAAACGGATGCCGGCATGCAGGCGGCACAAGCCGCGTGCGACCTCCTGAAGAAGAAGGGTAAGGAGAGCACAGCGCAGGTTCATATCTTGATGGGCGATCTCGCCCACCAGGCGTCGCGTGACCGCACGTCGTCCTTCAAGGACACGCTTGCTGCCGGGGACTGCAACGGTGTTACCATCGTCGATGAGCAATCGGCCGCGTGGACCCGCACCAACGCAATGGACATGACCACCAATTGGATTACCGCCGGTCAGCCAATCGATGTGGTCTACGCAAACAACGATGAGATGGCGCTCGGTGCGATCGCGGCGCTCAAATCGTCCGGGGTTTCCATGGACGATGTCATCGTCATCGGCATCGACGCAACACAAGACGCTCTGGCCGCCATGGCGGCCGGCGATCTGGATGCAACGGTGTTCCAGAATGCGAAAGCACAGTCGGCGAGCGCTATCGACGCGGCCGTGGCCATCATTGGCGGAAAGCCGGTGGAAAAGCAGGTGATGGTGCCATTCGAACTCGTCACGCCCGAAAACATGAACGAGTACGCTCACCGCAACTAGCCATTACTGACTGGCGCGTTTCGCGAGCACGTCCCTTCGGGAGAGGAGAAAACTATGGGCGGTTTCATTATTGTCGGAGCAGGAGAAGCCGGAACCAGAGCGGCTTTCGCGCTTCGGGAAACGGGGTATGACAGGCCTGTAACGCTGATCGGGGCGGAAACTCACCTGCCTTATGAGCGCCCACCTCTTTCAAAGCCAGACATCGGCGCCATAGCAATGAAGCCGATTTGTTCTGACGAAGCTCTATTGAATGCTCGCATCACCTACCTTCCCGGTGCGGAAGTGGCGAAGCTTGATGTTGCGGGGAAGTCTCTCGAACTGAGTGACGGCCGGTCGTTGGAGTACGGTAAGCTACTATTAGCCACCGGGGCGCGACCTCGGAAACTGTCATGTCCTGGAGCCGGCCGAGCGCTCGACTTCCGCACCTTTGACGACGCGAAGGTGATCCTCGACAGGTTAAATGCCAGCCGGAGTGTCGCGATTATCGGAGGCGGCTTGATCGGGATGGAGCTGGCGGCAATGTTGCGCGGCAAAGGGCTTATTGTCAGTGTCATCGAAGCGGCCCCGAAACCGCTTAGCCGAGCCGTGCCTTTGCGCTTTGCTGCGAAATTGCACAAACGGCACATTGACGAAGGTGTCAACTTTCATCTCGGTGTCGGCGTTTCCGAAATTCTTGATAATACCGTTCTTCTAACCAATGGTACGGAAGTGCCAGCAGACGTTGTCGTTACCGCTATTGGCGTCCAGCCCGAGATTGCCTTGGCTGAAAAAGCGGGTCTCGCGACCGGAAACGGGATCCTCACCAACCTATTCCTGCAGACGAGCGATCGCCATATCTTTGCAGCCGGTGATTGCGCTGCCGTGGAACAGCCTGGCGGCGGGTATGTTCGGTTCGAGAGCTGGCGCAATGCCAGGAGCCAAGCACAGATTGCTGCACGAAACATGGCTGGGGCTAATGAAGCGTTTTCGGCTACCCCCTGGTTCTGGACAGATCAGTATGATTTGGGTCTCCAGGTCGCAGGGTTGCCGCAGCCGCATCATCAAAGTGTCGTGCGGGCTCTGTCAACGGGGGAGCTTGAGTTCTATCTCGACCAGGGAACGTTGGTCGCTGCCGCGGGTCTCGGAATTAAAAACAGCGTTGCCAAGGACATCAAACTCTCAGAGATGTTGATTGCTTCCGGCATCAGCCCAAATCCGGCCGCCTTGGCCGATCCCAGCGTCAATTTGAAAATTCTGCTCAAAAGCGCGAAAGCCGCGTGATGCAGAAGCTACATGTTTTCCAGTCCCTCTGGGCGATGGAACGTCGTCATACGGACGGCTTTGAACGCCCGCTTGACGAAAACATCGCCATGATCGCGCAAGCAGGATTTGACGGGATTAGTGCCCATTATACAAGCCGCAAAGACGTTGGGATACTAAACCAGACCATTGAGGGAACCGCTCTGAAGATCGAGGGCGTGTGTTTCCCGCGAACGGTTGAAGACCTGATCCTTCCCTTGGAATTGGCAGCCGAGTATCCCGTCAGCCATATCAATCTGCAACCAGATATCCGCTTGCGTCGCGTCGAGGATTGCCTGCCGCTGCTCGACGGATGGATGCGTCTTGCTGGTGACGCCGGCATTCCGGTGTTCATTGAAACCCATCGCGATCGGATGACCACCGATCTCTTTTTCACGCTCGATCTGCTCGATCAACGCCCTGATCTTCCGCTGCTGGCCGACCTTTCACATTTCCTCGTCGGACGAGAATTTTCATTTCCGGTCGATGAGGAAAATCACGCGCTCATCCGCCGTATTCTCTAGAATGCCTATTCATTCCATGGTCGTATCGCGTCCCGCGAGCAGGTGCAGATCGAATTGACGTTTCCGCATCATCGTTCGTGGGTCGATCTGTTCCTCGGCTGGTGGGAGGAAGGCTTCCTGATGTGGCGGTCCCGCAACAAGGATAAGGCGGAATTGGTTTTTACCTGTGAGCTCGGACCAAAACCCTATGCAATTTCGGGCAAGGACGGCAACGATTCAACGGATCGGTGGTCTGAAGCGCTTCAGCTCAAGGACATGATCCACAAGCTGTGGGCAAGCACGGCACCACGTTAGAACATAAAAAATGACCTGCGAAGCGTCCGATCTTCGCGAACGGAAATGGGGAATATTTATGAAATCACGCGCCGCTGTCGCCTTCGCTCTTGGACAGCCTCTGGAAATCGTCGAACTAGATGTGGCCTCAAAAGGGTGAGGTCCTGATCAGGATTACCCATACGGGGGTTTGCCATACCGATGCTTTTACGCTTTCCGGGGCGGATCCAGAAGGCATCTTTCCCGTTGTGCTTGGCCACGAGGGTGCCGGCATCGTGGTCGAGGTCGGTGAGGGCGTGACAAGCGTTCATCCAGGCGATCACGTTATCCCCTTGTACACGGCCGAATGCCGAGAATGCCTGTTTTGCAAGTCGGGGAAAACCAACCTTTGTGTCGCGGTACGCGCGACACAGGGGAAGGGCCTGATGCCGGACGGCACAACGCGCTTTTCCTATAACGGTCAGCCGATCTACCACTACATGGGATGCTCAACCTTCAGCGAATTTACGGTGGTGGCTGAGGTTTCACTTGCGAAAATCCACCCTGAGGCCAATCCCGAACATGTCTGCCTCTTAGGGTGTGGCGTGACAACCGGAATTGGTGCTGTCCATAACACTGCAAAGGTGCAGGAGGGGGATAGCGTCGCTGTGTTCGGTCTTGGAGGCATTGGGCTGGCTGTAATTCAAGGCGCGAGACAGGCCAAGGCAGGACGTATCATTGCGATCGATACCAATCCTTCAAAGTTCGAGCTCGCGCAGACGTTTGGCGCAACGGAATGTATCAATCCCAAAGATCACGCCAAACCGATCCAGGAAATCATCGTCGATATGACCGGGTGGGGTGTCGATCACTCTTTTGAGTGCATCGGCAATGTTGGCGTCATGCGGGCCGCGCTGGAATGCACCCATCGGGGTTGGGGACAGTCGGTCGTAGTTGGTGTCGCAGGCGCCGGTCAGGAGATCTCGACCCGGCCATTCCAACTTGTTACCGGTCGTACCTGGAAAGGAACGGCGTTTGGTGGGGTTAAAGGCCGCACCCAGTTGCCCGGAATGGTCGAACACGCGATGAGGGGCGACATCGAACTGGCCGCGTTCGTCACCCACACCATGGGTATCGAGGCCATTAACGACGCCTTCGACCTTATGCATGAGGGCAAATCCATTCGTTCCGTCATCCATTATTGATGCAGCGAGAGTTCTCCGACCGTGCCAACCTCCACAGGTTGCGGTCTAAAGAGAGGTGACCTTCTGGTCACCTCTCTTGAACGGTTATTCTTTGTCGAAGCGGCGAGATCGTAGTGCTCAAGAGACGACTGGAAGCTCGGAGGCTCTGAAGCGAGCTCTTCACGCTGCACTGGCGTTCACAGGGATCAACAGCATTACCGTTGAATGTCTCGTATCACGCGGCAATCATTTCCGCTTCGCGCCTTCATTCCGGCCGTTGGGAACGCTCACTCGAAGTCCTCGAAGTAGGCTGTCTGCTTAATGCCGCGAGGGCGCAGTCAAACCTCACTCACTGTTTACAACGCCTGCTTCCAGCTCCCATCCACAACCTTGGTCTTCGGCCAATAGGCCCGAAGAAAGAGCGAAAAATCTCCGGAGGGTGCGGGTAGCCAGTTTGCTCCTTGCCTTTGCCAGGCGACTTTTCCTGCACGTAGAGGGTCAATGACCCGTCGTCGTTTGCTCGACATGAACGGCGAGGGGCGGCCCCGACTGATAAAACAAAGACCCGTCAACAGAAAAGTTGGCGGGCCTTTTGCTGGGCAGACAGACTGGATCAGTGATCGCTGAACCGTAAACGAAAACTAATCAGACATGCTTAACGGCTGGTTAATTTACCGTTGGTTGCCCGGTTTGACCAAATAAAAAGACCCACTGAAAGGGTCAGTGGGTCTCAATTCCGGGGAAAATACATGCATTACTTCTTGTTCGTGTGTAGGCTCTGCACTGCACTGCACTGCACTACACTGCTGCGATCCGACTAGTTGACACTGCCTCGGACCGACGACAGGATGACTCTGCATCGTTAAGCGGTATTTTAGGTGACTGAAATCGGCCGCCCTACGGGTCATGACGTTTCAAGCCCGTTATACGATCAAGATCGTGAACCGGACTCTGGTATCTCCGACCCCTCGTCTAAATCATGATTTCGCCACCGGTGACCGGGATCACAGCTCCGGTCATGTAGCTCCCTTCGTCAGAAGCAAGAAGTACGTACGCACCCGCGAGCTCCGCTGGCTGCCCGGCCCGGCCGATCAACGTCTGCTTGCCAAATGACTCCGATTTTTCCGTCGGCATTGTGGAAGGAATGAGGGGCGTCCAGATCGGGCCGGGGGCCACGGCATTCACTCGGATACCCTTTTCGGCCACCATCTCCGCAAGACCAGCGGTAAAGTTTGAGACGGCACCTTTGGTGGCGGCGTATGCAAGGAGATGCGAAGACGGTTGCCGGGATTGGATTGACGTCGTGTTGATGATCGAGCTGCCGACGGGCATGTGCGGGATAGCAGCTTTCGACAAAAAGAACGCCGCATAGATGTTTGTCCGGAACGTCTCGTCCCATTCGTCGGCCGTTATATCCTGGATGGAGTTGTAAGTCCGTTGAAAGGCCGCGTTGTTGACAAGGATATCAATGCCACCAAGTTCGTTAACCGCCTTGGTGACAAGCCCGATGCAATGCTCTTCGTTTTTGATGTCACCAGGCATGACCAATGCATTGCGCCCGGCTTCCTCTACCCATTTCGCCGTCTCTTTTGCGTCTTCATCCTCATTCAGATAGGAGATAAGAATGTCGGCACCTTCGCGCGCATAGGCATGGCTACCGCCCGCCCAATGCCGGAATCTGCTCCGGTGATCAGGGCAACTTTGCCCTTCAATTTTCCAGTCCCCTTGTACGATTTTTCGCCGTGGTCAGGGACTGGTTTCATCAGCTTCGTTTCGCCGGGCGGTGATTGCTCCTGTTTCGGCTGCGGTGGCATCGGGCGGCGGCTATCGGGCATGTTGCGGCTCCTGGCTGGACGATTGTCTGAAAGAACTTGCCAAGAGCTTGGAAGTTCCGTACCGAAATGACGGCGACCGGGCAAGCCTAGGTCGTTAGCATCTCGTTCACTTTTTGAGCGAGATCATCTATCGCAAACGTCTTGCTGACGCTGCTGTCGCAGCGTATCCCCTAATGAACAAGACTTTGAGAGCGGGTCGGTTGGCGATGGCTATTCCTGCCACCTGCCGTCCGTTCATCCCAGGCTTCCCCACGACAGAAATAAGCAGTTCGATCCGCGCTCTCCCATCGATGACAGGAAGCGGCTCGGTCCGTCGACCGCTTCCATCATGCGATCTCTGAGCTTCTTCAAGACATTGACGACCAGAATTCTGACGGAATTGTCGTCTTCAACAACTAGAACTGTTTCGCCTTGCCGCGCGGCGGTGATGTTAGTCACCGCAGCAGGTGTCGCATTGCCTGCAGCCGATAACCGATTAACCCAAGATATTCTATCACCGAAAGTGGCGGACCCTCCCCCCGCATGCCTTAACCGGCGAGTGGGGATTTTTTCAGAAGTATCCGCTGGCACGGTATTGATGGAAAAGCATATTAGAGCGCTCTTCAAACTTGCCTAGCCGCGCTGCAGGAAACGGGATCAATAGATGCTATTTCGGGCGCCCTCATGCGGGCGGCGGACAAAACATTCGTCTCATATATTCGGGTGATCCAGGATAGCACAGACCAAGCGCCGCAAATGGGGGCACGGCGCATGAAAGACAGTGACCAATGGGACGAAACGGCGAAGACCTGCTTAACAAAAAAAGCCTCATCAGCATGGCTAAGGAGGCTCTTCAATGACCGGAGCGTTTGAGGTGTTCGGGCGCGGATAAAATGCGTCGGAGGGTTGCTGTTGTCAACTTCACATACCGTGAACCCCTCCCAAGTTTCCGGAGAGGGGTGAAGGGGGTATATTGCTACCGCATTACCCAACGAACACAGCACGCACGCGAGCCCAAAAGCGTTCCTTCCTGTCGACATGCTTGGCCCGGAGATAGTTGGCGGTCGCTCCAGCGCTTACGGTCGCGCCAAAATGACAGTAGCAGATGATACTGTGCAAATGCCTATCCGACAGTCCAAAAAATCGTCTGGCTTCTCCGTAGGTGTCGTTTTCCATCCCGGCCGCCCGAAGCACAGGATCACCAAAGGCGACCGAAATTGCCGAGTTGTCGCTACGCAAGAGCGCGCGTGCCGCGTTTGGTTGATGCTCGGTTTGCCGTAGCGTCGAGAGGACGCGCTGCGGATCCCTTTCGAGAAGTTCCACCCAGCGGCGGAGACGCTCACCGCGAGGCATGATTTGATGAGGGTAATCCTGGTTGATCTTAGCGAGAATCTGCAATTGATCGGATTGATGGTGCTTCATTTCGGCCTCCATTGAGACGATTGATGCTCCGGCTTACTTCCTAACCAGCGTGACTCTTACGGAAGAATAAGTCCAATCACGATTGGACTGTCGGCGCCATTAGCGAGGCAGTTCGGTTAAACGGTCGCAGCGCCATCCAGTTTGGTCCAGGTCAGCGACCATTCATCTATACTACGTTCGTCATTCGTGTAGGTGCCATGGTCCGGCAACGCCTGTTCCACTTGCATGAACACTGCAATGCAGGGCAGGTCCAAGACGCGTAGCACATCCTGCAACTCGGGCAGGGTGGTGACCTGCTTCATATCTGACGGCCGGGCGCTGGTATGTTCCAGGGCTAGACGGGCACGGCGCCGCGCCGAGTAATGAAAGCATAACTTTCATTACTCGGCCTAGCGTCTTCGTGCAGATGGGGGTGGTCCGCGTACATTAGGCGAAAGTGCTTTACTTCTTCCATAGCACTGATCGTCTCGAACCTTTCCCACCCGTGGGTGGTCGCTTTCTCCAGTATTAGCTGCAGTGTACTGGTTTGCCCTCAGCTCCGTGCCGCCGGCCGCTCGTCCAATAGTCGCTGGCTAGGGGCTACATGCAGCGCAATTCCGGCCGGGCAGCACCTCGCTCTGGCAGTTGACCCGTCGGCCGCTAATATGTTTGTATGCAACGCCCGTGGAACTCGAACGCTCCGGGCAGGGAAGGGCTTCTGTTTAGATTAGCTGCAGAAGCCCTTTCATTCTCAGCCTCTTCAGACGCCGGAGGATCACTGCCTACGCGGATCTCTTGTAATCCGTGCCCATACATCGATTTCGTGCACTACGCCGCACTTTGCGGGGCCAAATTCCTATGGCTTGCTCAATGGCCACGGCCGCGAAAAGCGACATTCCCGGCGAAGGCGACTACAAGCTGCCATCGCCCTTGAAATAACCAGGGTACTGGACTTCTTCCGGATCAGGCTGGTTCGGCTTCGGAGTTGACTTTTTCTTTTTCTCGTCTTCCATGCTGCCGTCATCCACGCTGGCCGGTGGTTGCTTGTCCTTAGGTCCGGCAAGCAGCGATTTGTTGTAATCTTCGATGGACATGTCGTTCTCCTTTTTTAAGAAAACGACAGGGGCGAGTTATGGTTCCGCCCTCTCACTCGTCTTTCCGCGATCGATCGACGCAGCTACGGTTTCAAGGTCAATCACAGCCTCGGCTTCCCCACCCTCGTCAGTGAGCCGAGGATAGCGTCGCAGGTCTTGGCTTCCGGTTAGCACTTGCTCAAGATGCTCAACGTGAACCGTTGTCTCGGCGAGATGCTTGATAAAGGCATCCTTGAGTTGGAGCTCGTCGCGGCTTCCTCCATCTTGGGGAGGATGTCGACGATCTTCTGTTATGCGAAATAGACGTCTTTTAGCGTGTCGTGGAATAAGTTTTCGAGTTTCTTGACGTCGGCCATTCGTGTTTCCGTTCTTCGGCTGGAGGGGCCGCAGGCACAATGCCAGCGGCTGTTGATTATGAAATACGACGTTCAGAACCGTCGATGACCAGGACGCGCATCGGCGTAGACACCGCCGAACCAGGGGTGACCGCCCCGAGAAACGAGCGCCAGAAAACCGAGGATGGCCTGCGCGCGCGCCTCGTCTAACGGAATGCCCTCTGCCTTTGAGATGGGGTCGGCAGCCCGGTTACGGGCGTCATCGGCATTTGCTTCATAACCCATCCGCCGCTTGCATTGCCGATACCGCAGTATTCTGAAGGGCCTGGGGCTCACTTCCCGTGGTTGAACGGATCTGCTGTTCTTTCCCCCGCCACTCTTGGTGGAGGTTCGCGTAAGCAAGCATTTACCCACGTACATGACCGAGCAAGCGAGCCCATAGGCCGCAGATATCCAAAACGCCGGCCGCTAGGTCCGGTATTTTCTTGGCGTATCCGTCAAAGAGATGACGACGGGACCAATCCCGAATCGTGGCGAAGCGTCGTCCCCTCGTTCGAGGATGTGCGTTCCAGGTATTGAGATCGCAAACGCGTCAACGCCTCTCGAACTTCCTGCTCAGCCCAGCCCGCTTGCATTGCCGACATGACGAGGACCGCCTCTATCCCGGCGACTCCTCCCTCGCTTGGGGATGAACCGGACAGATGAAGGAATGCGGAGGTAAGACATTGCTCGCAGTCTTCGGCCCGTTCAGGAGAGTCTGCGGCAGATCTGGGAGAAGCGATATAGGTCACGATGGTTCCTTTCGGCAAAATGACACAGGGGCGAGATCCCAGTATGACGCTGCCGTGACCACCGGAAGTGGTGGGAGCTGCGCTTCTTGCTGTCCGGAAGAACTTCGAGTTCCTCGAAAGGTTCCAGGAAAGACTGCCGTTTTGGTCCTGCCAACGCGCCAGGAACTCGAGCAATCAGCACGGTTGCTCACGAGAACTTCCATGAGCCCGGTACGCACTAATGGCGGATATCGTTTGCTGAAAGGCTTTGGCAGCTCATGCTAGCTACCAGGAGGCTGGGCGAGGTACTCGTTGACCCTCCCCCGCCCAGCCATCCATCAGTTCAGCTTTACGGACGGCTCACGTGCCCAGATCCGCAATTTGCCGATTTCTTCAAGAAAGGTTGCGACGGTCTCCTCGTCCTCGAACTCGAACGTGCCCTCGTCGAGGTCGCCGGCAATGCCAGCCTTTTCCAGAAGCGGGATGGCATCCGCCACGTATCCGATGAACTTGCAGTGCGTGAACGCGTCGGCGACGAAATCTCGTGCCGACGCTTCCTTGAGAAGGTCGGCGACGCCGTTGGTTGAAACAATTAAAGCAACCGCGTCGTAGAGGACGGATGGACCTCCATCGATCATCTGATGCGCTTCTACCCAGCTACCATCCGACATCGTCACGCCGCCGATCTTGGGGGCAATGACTTCAAAGACCGCCTTCTGTTTTGTCAGATTGTCGAGCAGGGCCTTGAAAACCTGCACATCTGCGCCTTCGGTGACGAGGATGCCGAGTTTGCGCCCCTCGAAACGTTTCGGTCCGCGCTCTACGATGCTGAGAGCTGGAGAAGGCTCAAGATCGTGTCGCGTCGGAATGGCGGTATCGGCAGGCTTCGGCATCGACTTGAACCCCAGACCATGAGCCACCTTGCTAGCCAACGACTCGTCGATATTCATCAGATGGGAGACCATCCGCTCGCGGATGGCCGCCGTCTGAACCTTTGAAAGCTCGAAGATAAGCGCGGCGGCGATATGACGCTGCTCGGGCGGTGTCTGACTGATGAAGAACTGTCGTGCCTGGCTGTAGTGGTCGGCGAAGCTTTCCGGCCGCAACCGCACTTTTGGGCCCTGTTCCTCGGCCGGAAAATGACGGTATCCCTGCATGGGCGACTCTCTCGGACCTTCACCGAACGAATTCGGCTGATAGTTTACGCGACCGACTGGATTGCGCATGGCCATATGGCCGTCCTGCTGAAAGTTCGCGAATGGACACTTCGGTGCATTGATTGGCAGGTGGGTGAAATTTGGTCCGCCGAGGCGCTTCAACTGCGTGTCGAGATAGGAGAAATTCCGCCCCTGCAGAAGTGGATCATTGCTGAAGTCGATACCTGGCGGCACATTCTGTGTCATGAAGGCGACTTGCTCGGTCTCGGCGAAGAAGTTGTCCGGCATCCGGTCGAGCACGAGCCGGCCGACGGGCTGCGGCGGCAGCATTTCTTCAGGAATAATCTTGGTCGGGTCGAGAACGTCGAAATCGAAGCTGTCAGCGAATTCCTGGTCAAAGAGCTGAACCTGCAGCTCCCATTCAGGGAAATTGCCGGACTGGATCGACTGCCAAAGGTCACGGCGGTGGAAATCCGGATCTGCCCCGTTGATCTTGACCGCTTCGTTCCACGCGACCGACTGCAGCCCGAGCTTTGGCTTCCAGTGAAACTTCACGAAGGTTGACTCGTCCTTGGCGTTGACGAACCTGAAGGTGTGAACCCCGAATCCTTCCATGAACCGGAAAGACCGCGGAATGGTCCGATCCGACATGATCCACATAACCATGTTCATGCTCTCAGGCGTCAGGCTGATGAAGTCCCAGAAGGTGTCATGCGCAGTCTGCGCCTGCGGGAATGCCCGGTCCGGCTCAGGTTTGGCGGCATGGATAAGGTCGGGAAACTTGATGGCGTCCTGAATGAAGAAGACTGGGATATTATTGCCAACCAGGTCCCAATTGCCTTCCTTGGTGTACATCTTCACGGCGAAGCCGCGAACGTCACGCGCAAGGTCGGCCGATCCCTTGCTTCCAGCGACAGTTGAGAACCGGACGAAAACCGGAGTCTGTTCGCCGGCGCGCTGGAAAACATCTGCGCGAGTGTAGGCAGCCAGCGATTCGTACGTTTCAAAGAAACCGTGCGCAGCATAGCCGCGCGCATGGACGACGCGCTCCGGAATGCGTTCATGATCGAAGTGGAAAATCTTCTCCCGGAAATGGAAGTCGTCGATGAGTGCTGGGCCACGGGCACCGACACGTAGCGAGTTCTGGTCGTCTGCTACCGGCCCTCCTTGAGAGGTGGTCAGGACGGGCGCGCCGTCTTCTGCAAATTGATGCAGTTCGCCGCCTTCGCCACGATGAAGTTTCTGGTCATGGATTGTCGCGCCGTTGGCAGGCGACGTCGAGGTTGACTTCTTGGCCATGGGAGGTCTCCGGACTTATTAGGGGATCAACGAACCAAAAGCATCGACGGGCGATTTGGTTCCAGCGAAGAGCAAATATCGCTGCCGCAACGGATCAGTCATTTGCGGCACCGCAGACAAACGTCTTGCTTGCCAAGGGTCTGATCCGTGCGATCTCGGCTCCACTGTCGGTCACGCAAAGATCGACGTCGAACCAGCCTTTCTGGTTAATGAGATCAAGAAGCGCGATCGCAAGCCGCCCGGCACAGACCGGGTTCGTGCGGAGATCGATGAGTTCGCCGTCTTCTCCTGCCAGCCGAATGACCATTTCGCCATCATCAATGGGACGAAAACACATTGCGCTGACAAAGCCGACAACCCTTTCCTCTATCAAACCTAGCGGCGATGGCCGCTGATCGTCGAAGAGGGCATGGGCGTCTGATTTTGCGCTGGCTGTAAAGGGCATGGCTCTCTCAAGGTGTGGGAAGTCATGATGAACTGAGACAGAGCCATTTGGTTCCGGTCCAACGACCTGGCAATCACCGCTAGGCTGGGACCATCCACTCACAGCCTAGTTTCAGTGAATTCACAAAGGGAAGAGAGTAAGAAAACCTTGCGCGACAGCAGCCTCACAATCGTACTCGTTGCCCTGTCACTCCTCACTATTGGCGGTGTATTCCTACTCGTTGGGAGGCGGAAAATGCCGAAGCCATGCTACATCGCCAGCCGGCCATCTCCATCGCCGCACCTCGTTAGCGGAGTTCTGGCTCGAATCCTTGCAGAAATGGCAGAGTGAACTCTTTTCGACAGCTGTCATCGTCGTACTGTCGATCTTCCTGCGTTTCAAAGGTTCGCCGGAATCGAAGCCTGTGCCGGCACCGCATGCCGAGACTGGCGCATAGAAGACGGAATTGAGAGCATGAAACAGTAGGGCCGCCTCGTGGGAGGCGGCCCTACTGTTTGATGATTGCAGCGCAATTAGGCGACTTTCCTTTTCGCACCCTTCGGATTTGCCGACGCTTCGCCAAGCTGGGTAAGTTTCTGGTCAGTGGCCAGCTCTTCCTGCAAATTCGCATCGAGCAGTGCGATGGCATCGGTGTAGCCGAGCTGCGCCGCCCAGGACTTCAAAGTACCGTAGCGGGCGATCTCATAGTGCTCAACCGCCTGGGCGGACGAGATGAGGCCAGCGTCGAGAGCGACGGAACCCTTGTACTCTTCGATGATCTCCTCTCCTTCGGCGATAATCCCCTGAATGGCCTCGCACGTCTTTCCGCGAGCCGGCTTTCCGATAATCTCGAACACCTGCTGTAGGCGTTCAATCTGGCCTTCGGTCTCGTCCTTGTGTTTCAGGAACGCTGCCTTGCCGTCCGGAGACTGTGCCGCGCGTGCCATTTTCGGCAGTGCTTTCAGGATCTGCTTTTCGGCGAAATAGATGTCCTTGAGCGTATCAAGGAACAGGTCGTCCAATGTTTTCTCAGCCATTTCGGTCTCCTCCGTGGATTGATAGCGCCACTCAACTGAGACCGAGTGCTTTGGTTCCATAGATACCGACCGGAAGACTGTTGCCAGCGCAATGATAGAAGAAAAGCGGGAAACTGATCGCATTAAAACACAGGCACTACGGGCGGCTCGTCTGTTGGCTGCCGGGCCGGCTGGCAATAACCAGCCACACTAAGCCACACTAAGCTTGATCCTGATCGGGCGACGGATTGTTTCTGTTATGAGGTCGTGGATGTCATGAGGAGAGAAAGTCTACGCTTATTGTCAGGCCGATGCGCGCCACCGCTAAGCCATCGGCGTTCAGCACCTCGACGGCCAACGGTTCGTCCGGCTGACCGGGTAGTCCGTCCAGAGCCATCTCCGAGCACGCGCTTGGCTTCCGAAATAGCGGCGAACAGATCTGAAAATTCGTAGCTCTCGTCACTCGCCACATCGCCGTCCAGATCTCTGAATCGAAACTTGAAACTAGACATGGTCGCGCTCCTTGGATTCGCCGCGTGCGCCGCCGATTGGGTGCTGATGTAATCGGAAATGGATCGCGGTTATAAACGCTTGGAGGGTCAGACTTGAACGGACTTGATGGTATCGACCCTGATCTCGCCTTCGATCACCCCACGCCGGAGATCACGGCGGGCATGGTCCACCTCAATGACGGTGTAGAGTTTTTCCGACCGGAACGCGCTCGCGTCGATCGTCGTCACGCCCTCGGCCGGAGCTGAATCGATTTCCATGAAATCCAGCTCACGTTCGGCGGCAACGATGCGCGCATCGCCGGTTGTCCTTGCGGCAACCACCACTTCGCCCTGGTAGGGCGAGTTGGCCCATCGCGGGTCGTTGGCCTCCGCTATGGGAACGAGGCGATAGATATTCAGAAGTTCAGCCTCTTTCCCGGTGGTGGTTGACGAGTCGAGGATTTGGGCGCGGCTCTCGACAGACTGACCGAATTCGGTCGGACTGGTTCCAGTGGAAGGGCCAAGGTGACTCTGGTCGTTTGTTGCATTCGACATCGGAAGGCGCCTTATCGTTACATTATCGGGAAGGATTAAATGGCATTAATTCCCGGAAGGAATTTCTCGACGTCCTTGCGATTGCCGCCGAGCCTGATGTATTCCGTGGCCAGATCTTCCGACCGATTGCCTGTGGCGGTCACCGTGTGACGCCATACAAAAAGGCCAGGAAGCCGACGACTGCCGCAGCCGTGATCGGC